>NZ_CAWNXG010000017.1:0-101723 GCF_963878145.1 Photorhabdus sp. S10-54
CGACATCGCAGAAGAGTTCAACTAGTTTATCCATGCCTGTTCCTAATAAGATCGTTTTTTTCTTGGTCGAAAATTTTGATCTTGGAACAGGCACTTAGTTCCATTTTTTTATCCAGAGTTCAGGTTAACTAATATTCATGTCACTTCACCTTGCCAAAAAATTTATATACAAGCCATCTTTACATAAATCAACTATATTAAATAAAATATATAGCAATTAAATCTTTAATTATCATAAATATAGGTAGTGACCGGGTAGCTGCAATAACTGCCAACTTTTCTCTACATCAACCATAAGAACAAAAACATTCATTTGTGCAATCCCATTCTTCTGACCGATAGATCAGTGATTTATCCATTGCAAAAAGCTATTGCCAAATCTCCTCAAATGGCAATTAGTTAACGCAACCATTGTCTGCAAAATTTATTGGCATTGCTGATCGGGTTGGTAGGACGGACTAAGCAGAACGTTGGTAATGCGGCCTGATCTGCTGTATACATGATGTATTAACTATTAATACATTGGTGAGATATGAGAAAAATTACTACTGTCAGTATGGGCGAACAGCTTGACGGGTTCGTACAGCACATGATTGAAAGTGGCCGTTATGGAAATGCCAGTGAAGTTATACGTTCGGCGCTGCGTTTGCTGGAGCAACAAGAAGCTTACGATGAGATTGTACGCAAGGCGGTTATTGCTGGCTTGGAAAGTGGGGAAAGCTCGCTGACTCTACGGGATATAGCGGAACAACGGAAACGCAGACATAATGTATAAGCTCACGGATCAGGCTGCTGAAGATTTTGCTGGGATTTATGATTATACAACTTTTGCAGCTCGGTGAAGCTCAGGCTGACCATTATACGGAGGCACTGGAAGCATTTTTTGACACGCTAGCAGAGATGCCACATATAACCTATCTGTCCCAGGTGTAATGTGGGTTGCGTTTCACCGCCACACGGTTTTCTATACTATCCGGGATACCGATATTCTGATTGCGCGTATCCTTCATCAACAGATGAATCACCCCCGTCATCTTCTTTGAGCGGGCGGGTGCTACGTTGTGCTGTGCATCAAGCCAGCGTAGCTGTCTCGTCCTGCGAGCTGCCATCACTGATACAACATCAAAAATCTGCTGGACTTTATCAATAATCTGGTAATGATCCTAAATTATGGGGAAATGTACCGATATGGAGAACCTATTTCTTCTACGTTCGTTGAATCCACGATCAATGAAGTCATATCTAGCACATGGTGAAAAAACAGCAAATGCAATGGCGCCAACGGGGGGCACATTATTTACTACAGACTCGAACAAAGGTATTAAATGGTGATTTAAAAGCCAAATTTGAGCATTGATATCCAAGTATAAAATTAAGTGAAGAAAGGGTAACTATTCTACAGAAACTGTTGCAGCATAAGTGCCGCCCTACAAATTACCAATCACCCCAAATTTGAAAAATACACACTCTGGCTAATGACGGGAAAGATTGCCCCAGAATCTGGGCAAATTAGCCCAACGCTCTCCCCTGATGGCGCAGACATCAAAACGTCACACCACTCAGACCGGAAAACTGGCTAACACTACATGAGGAATTAATCGACTGGATCGACAGTCAATCAATTTGTTGCATCGGAGGGCTTCACTATGCCAATTAAGAAGCTCGATGATGGTCGTTATATGGTGGACATTAGACCTCTTGGGCGACAAGGAAATCGCATCAGGAGAACATTCAACAAGAAGACAGAAGCTATTGCCTTCGAACGTCATTCAATGGCAAATGCTCAAAAACTCAGTACAAGAACTGATAGACAAGACCTTAGTGATTTACTGAACTTATGGTGGCTATATCACGGACAAACCGCAGAGAACAGCACTATAGAAAAACGACAACTGATGAAGACAATCAGGCAGTTAAATGATCCATCTATAAACCGTCTCAACAAGCATGTTTTATTGGAACACCGCAGTAATCGTCTGGCTGATGGGATCAAAGCGCAACGATAAATCGGGATATGTATCGTCTATCAGGAATGATAACGACATTGCAAAAACTTGAAGTTTTTAGCGGTAGCAACACACGTTCTACGCCACACATTCGCAAGTCATTTTGTGATGAAAGGTGGAAACATTGTTGCACTGCAACAAATACTCGGTCATGCCAATATACAACAAACTATGGCGTATGCTCATCTAGCACCCGACTATTTGCAATTTGCAATCACGTTAAACCCACTGAATGGCGGCATGGAAATTTAGCAGTAACAAGCAACCGTAGCACTCAAAAGTGCCCACACTTAAAAATTTCCACGCTACTTACAGTTGCTTACAAAAATTTTATCTGATTGATTTTAAGTGAATTAATCTTAGTCAGATAAAAAAATCCCGCCAAAAGGCGGGGGAAAAGACAGGGATGGTGTCTATGGCAAGGAAAAATTCTCGTTTGCTACTACTTTGCTTCTATGGGTACTACAAATCAGTTCGGTAACTGAGACATACGCTGCCGATAATGTTGTTCCAATTGTGCTTGTTGCTCAGGCGTCAACAGTTGGTACATCTGGTGATGGATTCGTGCCATTTCAACCTGGTGTTCCACATTACATCTAATCATCCTTTCAATCAGAGCCTTTACAGCCACTCCATCAAAATCCTTCGCAGTGACCAGCTTACGCATCTCTTCTCGCTCTGTGGGACTCATTGACATCGATGAGTGCGGTTGATGTTTCTGCCCTACCAAATCACGCATCTGTTGACGCTGTTGCTCAGTTAAAGTGATACCGCTAAACATATGGTCGTTATCACCAATATCGTTATTATTACGATAATGATAACTTCCTACATTTTTATACTCACAAGGTGCACAATGACCAGGTACCGTAGCAGCGTGCATTGTACTTGCTGTTCCAGCTAAAGATGCAGTCGAGCTAAGAACAAATATTGACGCTAAAACTAACGCTGCTATGTTACGCATTAAACAATTCCTCGTTTCCCCGAACGATGCTATTAGGTCCAATGTGGACAACTATACCTACGCGGCTGCAAACTAGCGTCAGAGGCTTGTAAAAGAACGTAAAGTCGTGGAATAGCAAAGTTTGTTATCGTATTTTTGCTCTTGGAGGAAGTAATCGATGCATAAAATCCTATTAGTTGATGATGACCGTGAACTGACATCACTATTAAAAGAATTACTTGAAATGGAAGGATTTAACGTTGTTGTCGCTCATGACGGAGAGCAGGCATTAAAATTCCTTGACGATTCTATCGACTTATTACTACTCGATATTATGATGCCGCGTAAAAATGGCATTACGACATTAAAGGAGCTTCGTCTACACCATCAAACTCCAGTCATCATGCTGACAGCGCGAGGAAGTGATTTGGATCGTGTTCTGGGACTAGAATTAGGGGCAGATGACTATCTTGCCAAACCATTTAATGATCGTGAGCTAGTGGCACGTATACGTGCTATTCTTCGCCGCTCAAACTGGAGTGAACAACAGCAAACAGACAATGGCCCACCCACGCTTCAGGTCGATAACCTACAATTGAACCCTGGCCGACAGGAAGCCAACTTTGCTAATCAAATTCTCGATTTAACCGGTACCGAATTTACTTTACTCTATCTATTAGCTCAACATTTAGGTCAAGTTGTCTCCCGTGAACACTTGAGCCAAGAAGTATTAGGTAAGCGACTCACGCCATTTGACCGCGCAATTGATATGCATATCTCTAACCTACGCCGTAAATTGCCTGAGCGGGAAGATGGACTCCCCTGGTTTAAGACCTTACGTGGCCGAGGATATTTAATGGTTTCTGCGACATGATAAACAGTTTGACGGCACGCATCTTCGCAATTTTTTGGTTTACTCTGGCGTTAGTCCTAATGTTGGTATTAATGGTGCCGAAACTGGATTCCAGACAACTGACCTCTCTGCTGGAAAATGAATACCGGCAGGGAGTCATGCTGGAACAACATATCGAAGCTGAATTAGCTCAAGATCCCGCTAACGATTTACTTTGGTGGCGCCGTTTATTTCGCGCGATTGAAAAATGGGCCCCCCCAAGTCAGCGCCTAATACTGGTCACCAGCGAAGGGCGCGTTATTGGCGCACAAAGAAGTGAAATGCAAGTTGTCCGTAACTTTATTGGACAATCAGATAACGCTGATCATCCTAAAAAGAAAAAATATGGCCGCTCTGAAATGCTAGGGCCCTTTTCCATTCGAGATGGAGAAGATCATTATCAGCTTTATTTAGTTCGTCCAGCGAATAGCCCACAATCGGATTTTATTAATCTGATGTTTGACCGGCCACTATTATTATTAACTGCCACCATGTTAATCAGTGCGCCACTCCTATTATGGCTGGCATGGAGTTTGGCTAAGCCTGCCCGTAAATTAAAAAATGCCGCAGACGATGTTGCTAAAGGTAATTTACGCCAGCATCCAGAACTGGAAGCCGGCCCACAAGAATTTCTGGCCGCCGGTAACAGCTTCAACCAGATGATCAGTGTATTGGAAAGAATGGTCACCGCACAACAACGGTTAATTTCCGATATCTCCCATGAACTACGCACGCCTCTCACCCGTTTACAACTTGCAACAGCATTACTTCGCCGCCGTCATGGTGAAAATAAAGAACTGGAAAGAATAGAGACAGAAGCCCAACGGCTAGACAGCATGATTAACGATCTGTTAGTACTCTCCCGCAGTCAGCATAAAAATGAACTGTTGAGAGAAAACATCAAAATGACAGATTTATGGAACGATATTCTTGACAATGCCCGCTTCGAAGCTGAACAGATGGATAAAACCCTTGAAGTAACCTTACCACCGAGTTCCTGGGCAATTTACTGCAACCCATTAGCACTTAGCAGTGCTTTTGAAAATATCGTGCGTAATGCCTTACGCTACTCCCACCACCATATTGCGGTCGTATTTCACACCGATAATCAAGGGATCACCATTACCGTTGATGATGACGGCCCAGGCGTCAACCCGGAAGACCGTGAACACATATTCCGCCCTTTCTACCGTACAGACGAAGCCCGCGATCGAGAATCCGGTGGCACTGGCCTTGGCTTAGCCATTGTTGAAACCGCAATTAACCAGCACCGCGGTTGGGTTCGTGCTGAGGACAGCCCACTCGGCGGCTTACGCTTGGTTATTTGGCTACCACTTCATGGCCGGTAATACAGATTTCCGCTAAGCTTATTATACAAATTTATTAAATAAATAAATTTTATTTATACTTGACCCAATGAGTCTGACGGTTTAACCTCCCCTGTTATTCATTAAAAAACCTTATATTTCATTGCTTTTCTATTACAGCAGACAAAAGCATTGAAAAATCAAAACAGTAGATAAAATTATAACGTTCTATGGAGTTCTGGGAGCCAATAACCTAGTGCGGTAGCTTTATTATTACCTTATTTATTATTTCAGTAATATATCTTACACAATCTATTTAAAAAGCTTGTTAAAGTTTCACCTGCCAAATAAAACTTATGGCAATAGATAGCACCCTATTAAAAACAAAATGTAATTTATTTTCATAAGTTTTATTTTTACTTAAAAGGCAAAATATGTCCTCACTCAACATTCTCACCGAGAAATTTGATAATAAAACCGCCACCATTGCCATTGTTGGCCTGGGTTATGTTGGCTTACCGTTAATGCTCCGATATAACGATATCGGCTTTAAAGTGATTGGTTTCGATATTGATAAAGAAAAAACAGATAAACTCAATCAAGGCCAAAGTTACATTGAACATATTCCCTCCGCCAAAATCAGTCACGCGATAAATACCGGTTTTGAAGCCACCACAGATTTCACCAACATCGCTCAATGCGATGCCATTATTCTTTGCGTCCCCACGCCGTTAAATAAATACCGTGAACCCGATATTAGTTTCGTGATTAACACCACCGATAGGGTAAAACCGTATTTAAGAGCCGGGCAAGTCCTCTCTTTAGAAAGTACTACTTATCCGGGCACCACCGAAGAAGAATTATTACCCAGAGTTGAAGAGAGCGGGTTAACCGTCGGTGAAGACATCTTTTTGGTCTATTCACCGGAACGCGAAGACCCGGGTAACCCTGATTTCGAAACCCGCACCATCCCTAAAGTCATTGGCGGTCATACTGAAAACTGCTTAAAAGCCGGTATCGCCGTGTATCAACACGCCATTGACCAAGTGGTTCCCGTCAGTTCAACTAAAGCGGCAGAGATGACAAAACTCCTGGAGAATATTCATCGGGCGGTCAATATCGGCTTAGTCAACGAAATGAAACTCGTTGCCGATAAAATGGGCATTGATATCCACGAAGTGATTAGAGCCGCAGCAACCAAACCTTTCGGCTTTGTTCCCTATTATCCCGGCCCCGGATTAGGCGGGCACTGTATTCCAATTGATCCCTTCTATTTAACCTGGAAAGCCCGAGAATATGGTATTAATACCCGCTTTATTGAACTCTCCGGTGAAGTCAATTCCTCCATGCCCGATTATGTGGTCACCAAAACCGTATTAGCGCTGAATAAAGCGAATAAATCCATTAATGGCAGCCGCATATTAATCCTCGGCATCGCTTATAAAAAGAATGTGGATGATATGAGAGAAAGCCCCTCAGTACATATTATGGAAAAATTAAGCGAATTAGGGGCCAATATTGAATATGCCGATCCGCATGTCCCGGTCTTTCCGAAAATGCGTGAACATCATTTTAATTTAATCAGTCAGCCCATCACGGAAAATAGTCTCAAAACCTTCGACTGCGTTATTTTAGCCACCGATCACGATAAATTTGATTATGAATTAATTATCAATCACGCCAAATTAGTCGTCGATACTCGTGGTAAATACTCCCCCAATCACACAAACATTATCAAAGCTTAACTTAGGATAAGATTATGCTGAGCACGATCAACGACAGAAAGATAAGATTTGCTTTAGTCGGTTGTGGACGGATCGCTAAAAATCATTTCAATTCTCTGGAAATACATCAAGAAGCGGCCGAATTAGTCGCCGTCTGTGATAACGATCAAGACGCATTAAACACAGCAGTAGAAAAAACCGGCGTCCCGGGTTTCAGCGACTTAAATACGATGTTAGATAACATCACAGCGGATATCATTATCCTGACCACTCCATCCGGCCTTCACCCAGCACAGGCGATAACCTGTTTTGATAAAGGCTTTCACGTCGTCACCGAAAAGCCGATGGCCACCCGATTAGCTGATGGGGAAAACATGGTTAAGGCCGCGGATAAAGCCGGAAAACACCTCTTTGTCGTCAAACAAAACCGCTTAAATGCCACCTTGCAATTACTGAAACGGGCAGTCAGCGAAAAACGGTTTGGCAAAATCCACCTGGTCCACCTCAATGTTTTCTGGACCCGTCCCCAGGCCTATTATGACCAGGCCGCCTGGCGGGGCACCTGGGAATTTGATGGCGGCGCCTTCATGAATCAGGCGAGCCACTATGTGGATTTAATTGAATGGCTAATCGGCCCGGTCAAAGATGTTCAGGCCATGACCTCGACCCACTTAGATATCGAAACGGAAGATACCGGGGTACTCAATATCCGCTGGCGGGATGGCACATTAGGCTCGATGGCCGTTACCATGTGCACTTATCCGCAAAATCTCGAAGGTTCAATCACCCTCTTAGGGGAAAAAGGCACGGTCAGAGTGGGGGGTTTAGCCGTCAATGAAATCCAGGAATGGCATTTCGCTGACGAAAAAGAGTATGACCAACAAGTCAAAGCCGCCAATTACGAAACCACTTCCGTTTATGGCTTTGGTCACCCGCTTTATTATAAAAATGTCATTGAGGTGATGAAAGGCGACGCCAAACCGATAACCGATGGCCGGGAAGGCTTAAAATCCTTAGAACTGCTTATCGCCGCCTATTTATCCGCCAGAGATAATAAAACCATCTCTTTACCTTTAACCTATTAAATCAATGGAACCGGTTTCATGTCAGCAGAACACGTAATGATACATTCCAGTGCCATTGTTGATGAAGGAGCGCAAATCGGGAAAAACAGCCGTATCTGGCATTTCACCCATATCTGTTCTGGCGCGCAAATCGGCGAAGGTTGTTCTTTAGGACAAAATGTCTTTATTGGCAATAAAGTCACCATCGGCAATCACTGCAAAATACAAAATAATGTCTCGGTTTATGACAATGTTCATCTGGAAGATGGGGTATTTTGTGGCCCCAGCATGGTGTTCACCAATGTCTATAACCCCCGTTCATTAATTGAAAGAAAAAGTGAATATCGAAATACGCGGGTAAAAAAAGGCGCCACCTTAGGCGCCAACTGTACCATTATTTGCGGCACTACCATTGGCGCTTATGCCTTTATTGGCGCCGGCGCGGTAGTAAATAAAGATGTTCCCGATTATGCCCTGATGGTAGGTGTGCCGGCCAAACAAATTGGCTGGATGAGTGAATTTGGTGAACAACTCGATTTACCGCTGCACGGGCAAGCCACTACCGCCTGCCCTCATACTCATCATGTTTATCAACTCAATAACCATATTGTCGTGCGAATTAAATAAGCAAGGATAAAGGCATGCAATTTACCGATCTGGCAGCACAGCAACTTAAAATTAAAGATAAAATTGACGCGAATATCCAGAAAGTATTAACACACGGAAAATATATTTTAGGGCCCGAAGTCGACGAATTAGAAGCAAAGCTGATTGCCTACACCGGAGCGCCATATTGTATTACCTGCGCCAATGGCACCGACGCCTTGCAAATTGCCTTAATGGCGATTGGCATTAAACCCGGCGACGAAGTGATTACCCCCGGCTTTACCTACATTGCCACCGCTGAAACTGTTGCGTTACTGGGCGGGGTGCCGGTTTATGTTGACGTCAAGCCCACCACGTATAATTTAGATCCGGCGCAACTCGAAGCCGCAATTACCCCGAAAACCAAAGCGATTATTCCGGTTTCCTTATTCGGCCAATGTGCCGATTTTGACGAAATTAATGCCATCGCAGCAAAACATAACCTGACCGTCATAGAAGACGCGGCCCAAAGTTTTGGCGCGACTTATAAAGGCAAACGCTCCTGTAACTTAACGACTATTTCATGTACCAGTTTCTTCCCCAGCAAACCGTTGGGGTGTTACGGCGATGGCGGCGCTATTTTCACCCATGATGAAGAGCTGGCGAAAATTATTCGTCAAATAGCCCGTCATGGGCAAGACCGACGATATCATCATGTCAGAGTCGGGGTGAACAGCCGTTTAGATACTCTGCAAGCAGCTATTCTGCTGCCCAAACTGGAGATATTTGAGGAAGAAATGGCATTACGTCAGACGGTGGCAGAAAACTATCATCAGGCATTGAATAACATCGGCATCCTGACCACGCCATATATTGAGCCACATAATCTCTCCGCCTATGCCCAATATACTATCCGGGTTAAAAACCGCGATGCATTACAACACAAATTAAAAGAACAAGGCATTCCAACCGCCGTGCATTACCCTATTCCACTCAATAAACAACCGGCGGTGGCCAGCCATATTGCTCTGCCTATAGGAGACGAAATCGCACAAGAAGTCATTAGTTTGCCGATGCATCCTTATTTATCCGTAGATTTAATTAATAAAATTGCCAGTTCAATTTAAAATCCATGAATTATAAATTATTGAGGAATATATCTGGCTTATTACTCTCATCATTATTCAGCCAGATATTATTATTACTATCAACGCCAGTATTAACAAGACTATTTTCACCGGAAGAATTAGGTATTTATGCTTCCTTTTCATCGCTTTTAAGTGTTTTTGCCGTTGGTGCTTGTCTTCGTTATGAATTTTCAATAAGTTCATCAGAAAAAAATCGTGAAATTAATTCATTAGTCACATTATCTTGCATTATTCCAATAACCATTAGCCTAATAGTTATCACTGTTTTTGCAATATCTAAAACACCAGAAAAAATAATTATAGGAAACTATATATACTATATCCCACTAGGTATTATCACTTATGGGTTTTATCGGGCAGTGAGTTTCAATAGTATAAGAGAAAAACAATACTATGCACTCTCTATCACTAAAATAACGCAAACAGTTGCCATGATTAGCACCCAACTCATTGGCGGCATTGCCCATTTAGGCGCAAGCAGTCTCATCTTAGGCCAAATATTAGGTCAATCATTAGGTGTCCTATTTTTAAGTAAAAGATCCAAATATCGTTTAATTATCAGCAAACATGAACTTAGAAAAATAAGACTACTGGCTAAGAAATATTATCGATTTCCAGTTTATGATTTTCCTGCGGCTTCAATTAACACGTTTAGTAATGAGCTGCCCCAATTATTTATCATGTCCACCTATGGGCTAAAATCGGCAGGATTTTATTTAATTGCATCCAGAATATCAGGCGCTCCAATTACACTATTAACCCAAACCGTTTCGTCTATATTACAAGGATACTTAAAAGACACACTTATATCACCTTTCTTAAAGATAAAAAAGACATTTTATTGTCTAACGCTCATTGCTATTTTATTCGCTATAGTGACATACTTCACGGGCATACCGATCATAAGCTTTATTTTCGGTGAAGAATGGCTTGAATCAGGTAAATATCTATTATGTTTAATACCGCACTTATGCGGACAAATAATATATTCATCGTTATCGATATATTTATCCATTTATGAACATCAGAAAAGCAATTTATTTATTCAAACAATATCGATTATATTAAGATTAATCGCCCTCCTTGCTGGATATCTATTAGGCGATATTTACCTTACCCTGTTATTATTTTCACTCACAAGTTTTGTTCTTTATATGACAAGTACGGCTTATATTTTAAAATTATCTTTCATGCATAAAGAAGGTTAACATGAAGAAAATCATAATAAAAATAATTCCCTATATCATTATCGTGATGATTGTCAGCTATACATTCAATAAATATGCTTATGAGCTAGACGAATTCAATGGCAATGTGAGAAACCTAGTCATGAAAGGGAAATTCACTCAACGCGAATTTAATAGCAATGGTTTTCCTTTATCTCACTCACCTCATATTCCAGAGCCATTCTTATCCCCATTTTATGTTGTCCACTATGGTCTGATATACTCTTCTTTAGGCTTAAATAATAAAGATAACACCAATATATTATGGCGAACCGATTCATCCTTACCGGGATGGAATGTACCGCCACCTCAATTCAATCAAAATGAATTAATTACTAATTTTAAATTTTCAGCCGATTGGTTATTTAATAATATAAAATTATTTCATGGTGAAAGTCATTACTTATATGATTTTGATTGGTCATATAAAGGCTACAAAAATAATAAACTCTATGCCCCTTGGTGGTCTGGGCTAACTGATGCCTATGCCATTATTCTCTTATTAAGAGCTTATGACTATTTTGGTGATGATAAATATTTGCTGACTTCGAAATTACTATATCAATCATCACTCGCGCCTATCCATAAAGGCGGAAGTTTAACAACATTAGATAATATGCCCTGGATTGAAGAGTATGTTGATCCTCAAGCCAATTCAGACCAATTAGCTTTTGTATTAAACGGTATGGTCTACTCTACTTATGGTATTGAATCTTTTGAAAATTATCTAAATATAGATGAAAATACCAAAATATCCGATAAATTATATCAATCAATCAGTCATAATATATTTAAGTTCGACATAAAAAACGAATGGTCCAGCTATGATTTAATTGGCAATCCAAGCAACATTAAATATCATAAAATACATACCCTTCTTTTAAAAGATCTAATAGATAGAAATCAAAATTTTAAAAATAAAAAAATAATAGACTTATATAATAATTGGAATAACTCCGCCGCTAATAGCGGGTATTATTACATAAAACATGGCCCTACAAGTTGGGCATACTATCAATTCATCACTATGTATTTTCTGTCTATCTTAGTATTATCATCCATTTACTTTTTTATCAGCAAAAATGCAAAATAATATTAAAATAATCCTGAAAATATTTATCTATCAGGTTATTATCTACCTGAATTCAGTGCTTATATTAGATACATTCCATGAGGTAAGAGGATATAATATTACCCCACAAGGTTACTTAAGTATTTTTTTCTGTTGGATATCATTTCTACCACTCATTTTACTCAACAATCAAAAAAATCCCGTGATGGTTTTTTTATGGTTAATCTATATCACTTACATTATACCGGTATCAATTATATTCCCACTGATTAATTCAGCTTCTGTCTATTCAATCATTTTCGTATGCACAATAAACATATTATTTTTCTCATCTATATTATTCTTTCGGATAATAGATAGAATAACCATGCCGAAACTAAAAATCCCGTGGGATTTATATAAAATACTGATAATAGGATGTGGTATTATTGTACTCTTATTCGTCATGAGTAATCCTGGATTAAGTTTAATACCTCCTAATATATTTAAAGTTTATTCCGTGAGACAGCACTTTAAAGACAACACGCCGCTACTCACTATGTACATCATCACCAATGGGGGATATGTTATCTCACCATTGCTATTATTAGCTTCACTCTATATCAGAGGTCCGATTAAATATGTCCTCATTACAATAAGCATTATGATTTCCTATTTAATCTACAGCTCCTCAGGATTAAAAAGCATAGCATTCATGAATCTCGCCGTTATCATTCTATTCTTCTATATAAAAGGAACAAGATCGATAAGTAACTCGGTGATAAATATAATTCTCTATTTATTCCTTGCTGCCGGGATATTATATTTTATTTTCGATTTTTATGATCCACTGATACATTGGCTACGCAGAGTATTCTTCACACCAACATTAAATACCTATTACTTTTATGATTATATCTACAACAACAATAGTGAATTTACGACAGAAGCTCCTCAAATAGTTTCTCAAATCTATTATGGTACCTCAGGTTCAGCGAATACTGGCTTTATTGGAGACGGTATCGCCAGATACGGTACACTGGGTTTAATAATAAACTTTTTTATATTTAATATATTAATCTTTGCCATGAACCTAAGCTCAAAAAAGGTTCCATTTGAATTTTCAACGACACTCTATCTACCCTTTGTATACACAATATCAAACTCAGCAATTACAGCACTGCTACTGACCTATGGGCTGCTGGCATTAAGCATATTATTATTTTTATTCCCTACAAAAACTAACAAAATATCCTTATGAAAATTACACACATGACCTCGGTACATTCACGTTTCGACATCCGTATTTTCCTAAAAGAATGTTATGCCTTACAAAAAGAACATGAGGTCTCGCTTATTGTCGCAGATGGTAAAGATAATGAAGTCAAGAATAACATTGCTATCATCGATGTCGGTATATTACCCGGCCGATTAAATAGAATCTTTAAAACAACCGATAAAGTTTATAAAAAAGCATTAGAACTAGACGCTGACTTATATCATTTTCATGATCCGGAACTCATCCCTATCGGATTAAAACTGAAAAAGAAAGGTAAAATAGTCATTTTTGATGCCCATGAAGATGTCCCTAAACAAATTTTTAGCAAGCCTTATTTAAATAAATTTACCCGAGTTATTATCTCTAAGTTATTTACCCTCTACGAAAAGTATTCTGCACCTAAATTTGATGGCATTATTACAGCTACACCATCAATAAGAGACAAATTCTTAAAACTCAATAACAACACCATAGACATTAATAACTATCCCATATTAGGCGAGTTGCATAATAAACATGCCAACTGGCACGAAAAAGAAAAACAAGTCTGCTATGTCGGCGGCATTTCCGACATTAGAGGTATAGCCGAGATGGTTGAATCCCTCTCTCACCTCACGACGAATACAAAAATGAAATTAGCGGGCAATTTTTCTGACACAGATTTAGAGAACAAAATAAAAAGCATGAAAAATTGGCACAAAATAGATGCTCTGGGATTTTTAAATCGCATAGAAACCAAGGAACTTTTATCTAAATCTATTGCGGGTATCGTTCTATATCACCCTCTCCCCAATCATATTGATGCCCAACCCAATAAAATATTCGAATATATGAGTGCCGGCATCCCTGTTATCGCTTCAAACTTCACATTATGGAAAGATATTGTTGTAAAAAACCATTGTGGCATTTGTGTCGACCCATTAAACCCTAAGCAAATAGCTGATGCGATAGATTACTTATCAAATAACCCTGATATAGCAGAAGAAATGGGTAACAGTGGTCTCTTGGCAGTCAATGAAAAATACAATTGGGATATTGAACAAAATAAACTAACCAAATTTTATCAACAAATTGGACGTTAATCGATATGAAAAAAATTATTACCGTATTAGGCGCCAGACCGCAATTCATTAAAGCCAGCCCGGTATCTCGCGCTTTAAAAAATCATAATAAATTTAAAGAAATTATCATTCATACCGGTCAACATTTTGATAGTAATATGTCTGATATATTTTTTAATGAATTAGCCATTCCCAAACCGGATTACACACTCAATATTCATGGCGGCTCGCACGGTGAAATGACCGGAAAGATGTTAATCGAAGTTGAAAAAGTCCTTATCACAGAAAAACCGGATGCCGTTATGGTATATGGTGATACAAACTCGACTTTAGCGGGCGCATTAGCCGCATCTAAATTACATATTCCCATTATCCATGTTGAAGCCGGTCTACGCAGTTTTAATATGCAAATGCCCGAAGAGATCAATAGAATATTAACCGATAATGTCAGCTCAATTCTCTTCTGTCCAACAGACACCGCCGTCAATAATCTACAAAAAGAAGGCTTCAATTCAAAGCCCGTTCATATCAGAAAAGTCGGTGATGTCATGGAAGATGCCGCTTTATATTTCAGCCAAACAGCCAAAAAACCCAATGGACTGGATTCCATACAAAACTTCATATTAACCACGCTCCATCGTGCTGAAAATACCGATAATCAGGAACGTCTAACTGAAATAGTGAACGCCTTAAACGACATACATAGAAGGATTGCTACTGTTGTTATGCCGATTCATCCAAGGACTAAAAAAGTGTTAGCACAATACGGCTTACAGTTAGATGTCCATTTAATTGAGCCAGTGGGATATTTAGAGATGATCTGGCTACTCAAAAACACCGACCTGATTATTACCGATAGCGGTGGACTCCAAAAAGAGGCTTTCTTCTTCAAGAAACCTTGTGTCACCGTGAGGGATCAAACTGAATGGGTAGAATTAATTGCAGCAGACGTGAATAAACTCTCAGAGGCTGAAAGTAACAAAATAACCCAATCAGTTCATGACATGATGGGTATTGATATAAGCTCGGTTCAATCCATGTATGGTGGTGGTATCGCTGCAACACGCATTGCTGACGAATTAGAAAAATTACTATGAATATCGTCTATATAAACCATTATGCGGGTTCGCCGGACCTAGGTATGGAGTTTCGTCCATATCATTTAGGGCAAGAATGGGTTAAATCGGGACATAATATTACCTTACTCGCAGCCTCTTATTCTCATGTTCGGACAAAACAACCTAAACTGATAAATAATAAAAAAACCACCGAAAATATTAACGGCTTAGAATATATCTGGTATCCCACCCCGAGCTATAACGGAAATGGATTATCCAGAGTCAAAAATATCTTCTCTTTTTTACGACAAATTTGGCTTGATAGCCATAATTTAATCAAAAAATATCGACCTGATATTGTCATTGCTTCAAGTACATATCCTATGGATATATGGATTGCAAAACGTCTCGCCAAAAAAGCTAATGCAAAACTGGTCTTTGAACTGCATGATTTATGGCCTCTTTCGCCCATAGAATTAGGTGGAATGTCACCTAAACATCCATTTATTCAATTATGCCAACTTGCTGAAAACGCGGCTTATAAATATGCGGATATAGTTATTTCCATGCTCCCAAATGTACAAGAACATACGAAAGCACATGGATTAGATCTCAATAAATTACATATTATCCCTAATGGCGTGGTTGTAGAGGATTGGATAAATCAACCTACTCCGTTAAACAGTTCACTAGAAAAACTTATTGTAACAGAGAAAAATAAAGGGCATAAAATTGTATGCTATAGCGGCGCCCACGGACGCCCAAATGCGCTAGAAAAACTGCTCAAAACCGCTTCACTTCTTCATGATAAACCGATGACATTCTTATTAGTCGGCACGGGACTTGAAAAGGATAATTTAATTGAGGAATCTAAATTACTGGGCATAAATAACATTATATTCTTTGATCCTATCCCCAAAACTCAAATCCCAACACTACTCAATAAAATTGAAATTGCCTATATAGGGTTACAAAAGCAATCATTATTCAGATTTGGCATCAGCCCGAATAAACTTATTGATTACATGATGGCGGGCAAACCTATTTTATGTGCAATTGACGCCAGTAATGATCCCGTTTCTGACGTGAATTGCGGTATTACAGTTAAATCAGGCGAGCCAGAAGACATTGCTCAGGCCTTATTAAAACTCAACGAGCTATCAACTGACGAATTAAACCAAATGGGGCAACGAGGCAAAATTTACGCTTTAGAAAATCACGCTTATTCTGTATTAGCAGACAATTTCATAAAGGCAATCATCAATCATGAATAATAAATTCCTTCCTTTTGCATTACCTGAAATTGGGCAATCTGAAATTGATGAAGTTATTGACTCACTTAAAACCGATTGGATAACCACCGGACCTAAAACCGGAGGATTTGAACAAAATATAGGGATTACATTTAAATAGCTATCATTACTATCCAAATAGAGTGATTATTCAACCATGATAAACATATCAGTTATTTGCCCTATATTAAATGAAGAAAAATATATAAAGGGGTGTATTGAATCACTTCTAAAACAAGATTACCCTACCGGGCAATTAGAGATTATTTTTATAGATGGTTATAGCTCAGATAATACTTTAAAGATAATTCAGAGTTACACTAAAAAGTATGGCTTCATAAAATTACTATACAACCCTGCGAAACATGTCCCTGCTGCTCTGAATATTGGTATAAAAAATTCATCAGGGGAATATATAGCCAGAATCGATGCTCATTCCAGCTATCCCAGTAACTATTTATCCAAACTATATAGTTTATCAAAAAAACTTGATGCTGATAATATAGGTGGAATTTTCAATACAAAACCATGTAATTCTACAACCATTGCCGATAATATTGCATATTCCTTAAGTAGTCGCTTTGGAATGGGTAACTCCTATTTTCGAATTGGCATTAATAATATAAAAAAAGTTGATACGGTACCTTTTGGGTTTTTCAAAAGAACAATATTCGATAAAATAGGGTTATTTGATGAGGATTTAATCAGAAACCAAGATGATGAATTTAACAATAGAATTATAAAGCATGGAGGTAATATATATCTTTCCCCAGATATTATTATTGATTATTACCCCAGAGACTCAATTAAAAAAATCTGTTCTATGTTTTACCAATACGGTTTATTTAAACCACTAGTCAATTTCAAATTGAAAAAAATAACATCATTTCGGCAATTAATACCACCAATTTTTGTCTTAGGGTTAATCCTAGGATTAGTCCTCTCATTCACTAGCTCAATATTTTTACATCTATATATAGGTTGTATTTTTATTTATTTCTTCTTAACTTTATTGGTAACAATAAAAGCCCATTTAAAAAATAAAAAAAACTATATTTTCTTACCATTAATATTTCTGTGCATACATTTATCTTATGGATCAGGGTATCTCATTGGAATAATGAAAATTATATTCAATAAGAAATTCCACGTAAAAAACAAAAGATAAGGATTATTACATGAACTCTTTTTTTCTCCCTTTCGCACTCCCAGAAATTGGTCAAGAAGAAATTAATGAAGTTATTGATTCACTTAAAACGGGTTGGATAACCACCGGACCTAAAACCAAAAGATTTGAACAAGATTTTGCCCAATATTTAGATTCTGATGTTGAGGCCATTGCGGTAAATTCAGCAACAGCGGGATTGCATTTAGCGCTGGAAGCCATAGGTATTAAGCCGGGTGATGAAGTTATCGTGCCTACCTATACCTTCACCGCAACAGCGGAAGTTGTCCGTTATCTGGGGGCTCATCCCATTTTTGTTGATTCCTTACCTGACAGCCTGAATATTGATCCAACAGCAATAGAAAAAGCAATAACTACCAAAACTAAAGCCATTATACCGGTACACTTTGCTGGTTTATCCTGTGATATGGATGCCATCATTGCAATCGCTAAAAAATTTAATCTACGAATAGTTGAGGATGCCGCCCACTCATTTCCGACTTTATACAAGGGAAAGAAAATTGGCACGCTAGACACCGATGTCACCGTGTTCAGCTTCTACGCGAATAAAACCATGACGACGGCGGAAGGCGGCATGCTAGTCTCCAGAAATCCAAATATCATAAAAAGAGCAAAAACAATGCGTCTCCACGGCATTAGCAAAGACGCCTTTGATAGATATCAATCCAAAATACCTGCCTGGTATTACGAAGTGATTGAGCCAGGCTATAAATATAACATGCCAGATATTTGTGCATCCATTGGCATCCACCAACTACAGAAAATAGATACTTTTCATAAGAAAAGAGAGGAAATGGCTAAACTCTATGATAATGAATTAAAAGATCTGCCCATTACCTTACCCACGAAACCTAAAGAACCTAATAGCCAACACGCGTGGCACTTATATACCATTAGATTAAATGATGAAGTCAACATATCCAGAGATGACTTTATTATAAAAATGGCAGAAAAAAACATCGGCTGCTCTGTCCATTTTATTCCACTACATAAACAGCCTATATGGAAAAATACCTATTCTCTTAATGAAAACAACTTCCCAGTTGCAGAAGAAAATTTTAAGAGAATTGTATCCATTCCTTTATACACAAAAATGACAAAAGAAGACCAAATCTACGTTATCAAAACAATTAAAGAGATCTTGGCATAAATGATGACATATTATTTAGCGATAAAAAGGCTTTTTGATTTTATTTCTTCTCTCATTGGACTCATCCTGTTACTCCCTATTTTAATCACTATTGCTATCTGGATAAAAATGGATTCGAAAGGACCCATTTTTTTCCGACAAAAACGAGTGGGCCAATATAATCAAGATTTTTATATTCACAAATTTAGGAGCATGACCACTGGATCGGAGCAAAAAGGACAACTTACTATTGGTCATGACCTCCGTATTACCCACTCTGGAAAATTTATACGCAAATATAAAATTGATGAATTAGCTCAACTAATTGATGTTGTTAGAGGAAAAATGAGCTTAGTCGGACCAAGACCTGAAGTGCCACAATTTATGGACAAATATCCAGATGATATCAGAAACAAAATATTATCGGTAAAACCCGGCATAACAGATTTGGCTTCCATCGAAATGATCGATGAAAACCAGATATTAAGCCAATATAAAGACCCTCATCAAGCTTATATCGACATTATTATGCCGATAAAAGCCAAATACTACCTGGAATATATTGATAAAAAGTCATTTTTCTATGATCTAAAGATTATTTTTAAAACCATTTACAAAGTAGTTTTTAGGTAATTAACTATTATGAACAAGAGAATGTTTTTCTACCAAGATAGACTAATAAAGACCATCGTTCTTCTGATTGTAGATATATTTATTATCATTATTTCATACTGGCTAAGCATGTGGTTACGCCTTGATAGAGAAGTGCCCATTTTCAGCTTACAACATTGGTTAACGATTATATTCACCATACCTTTCACACTATTCATTTTCTTAAGAATTGGCTTTTATCGATCGATATTAAAATATGTCAACATGAGTATATTGAAATGGGCTATTATTGGTTCATTTCTATCTACTCTACTATTAACCGCAATTTCCTTATATCAACAAGCATTTTTGCCCAGAACCGTACCCATTATCTATTTTTCTTTCTTAGTTATCTCGCTCTGCGGCACAAGATTTGTCTATAGAACGCTACGTAATTTAATAAAATATAAAGGCGCTCCGGTTATCATATATGGGGCAGGAGAATCTGGCCGGCAACTCTTACCCATATTAAGAGAACATAGAGAATTCAACCCAATTGCTTTTGTTGATGATAATGATAAATTACATCATTTATCGATTCATGGGGTTTATGTCTTCCCGCCAGAGAAGATAACGATTTTAGTAGAAAAATATCATATAAAGAAAATATTATTAGCCATACCCAGTGCATCAATATCTAATAGAAAAAAAATACTAGAAAAACTGCAAAAAGAACATTGTGAAATCCTCACCATTCCAAGCTTCAATGATCTGGTTGAAGGCAAAGCCCAAATAAACACACTGAAACGTGTTTCCATTAATGATCTATTAGGAAGAGAACAAGTTGACCCATTACAAAGCCTACTCAGTAAAAACATCAAAAACAAAAATGTTCTTATTACCGGTGCCGGCGGTTCAATCGGATCAGAGTTATGCCGACAAATCATCACTCAGTCTCCCTCTCAGATAGTCCTATTTGAATTAACCGAATACTGCCTCTACTCAATAGAAAAAGAGTTACAAAAGATAAATTCAGATAGAGATCTAAATATAACCATTACTGCAATTTTAGGCGACATAAAAGATTCAGACAAAATAAATAGAATAATCAATAAATTTAACATTAACACCATATACCACGCGGCGGCATATAAACATGTTCCACTGGTAGAAATGAATACCATAGAGGGCATTAATAACAATATTTTTGGCACCCTCTCACTTGCCAAAGCAGCAATTAACCAAAAAGTTGAAAAATTTGTATTAATCTCTACCGACAAAGCCGTCCGCCCGACAAATACAATGGGCGCAACAAAAAGATTCGCAGAACTGATATTACAAGCCTTTGCTAAAGAGAACAGCCACACAAAATTCTCAATGGTTCGCTTTGGCAACGTTCTTGGCTCATCCGGTTCCGTTGTTCCTCTGTTCGAAAAACAGATAAAAAGTGGTGGACCGATAACCCTCACCCACAAAGAAATTACCCGTTACTTCATGACGATCCCAGAAGCCGCCCAATTAGTCATCCAGGCAGGCGCACTGGGCAATAATGGCGATGTTTTTGTTCTGGACATGGGAGAGTCAGTAAAAATTTATGATCTCGCCCGAAAAATGATCCATCTTTCCGGGCTGACAGCGAAAGATGAAACCAATCCTCATGGCGATATCGAAATTAAAATTACCGGATTAAGACCCGGTGAAAAACTTTATGAAGAACTCTTAATTGGTGATAACGTTTCTGGCACCAGCCACCCAAGAATAATGACAGCCAATGAAGTTTTTCTGACTTGGGATAAATTAAATCCACTATTAAATGATCTAAAAACATCTTGTGAAAATTACGATTTTGAAAATATTAGAAAGATCCTTATCAATGCGCCTATTGATTTTCATCCTAAAGATTACATCTACGATCTTCTAAAATAATATCTATACCCTTCATCTTTCAAGCTGCTGCTTTGTTGGCTGCTTTCACTCACCCCAGTCACATAGTTATCTATGCTCCTGGGGATTCGTTCACTTGCCGCCGCGCTGCAACTCGAAATCTATTGGGTATAAATCTTCTCACTAAATAGACCTAGTATATCCATATATCAACTACCAACAAAACCAACCATATTGCCAATATTAGCCCTATGGAAAAACAATAATCCTATGAAATATTTAACACACGAGCAATTAAAAATTATATAATTCAGGAAACTAAAATAAAAAGCCAACAAAAACCTCATTATTAGATATATCATATGCATTATACTTCCTTCATTTATTCCCTCAACAAAGGAAAATGGTTAAACATCTGGAAATTATTGAGCTAACCTCTTAGCATGAGTCTATAAATTTATGAAACAGTATCCAAATGGCTATATTCACCAACCGTAAAATAACAGCCAATGCCTATGGACTCTCCTCTGGTGTCTTCTGGGGTCTAAGTGGCGTACTTTTCGCATTATTACTAAAAAACACCGCACTTTCCTGTTGTTTTTTCATTCCCATCGTACTCGCTTTCTTGAATGATACGATTTCGTGCGGATATATGTTTATATATCTTGTAGTTAAAGGAAAATACCGAACGATACGCCTTATCCCCAAAAACAAGAAAAATGGAATAATTATACTGGCGGCTATATTTGGCGGCCCAATTGGCATGTCTTGTTATATTTTAGCTATTCAATACATTGGTATTAGCTACACAGCAACTATTTCAGCAACTTACCCTGCTATTGGTGCGTTAATTTCTTTTTTTCTACTTAAAGATCGTATTCACCTTATCGGTATATTGGGATTAATACTAGCTGTTATATGTACCATGATACTAGGTTATTCAGCATCAACTCAGACAATATCTGGCTGGATAGGCTTTATTTTTGCTTTTATATGCGCACTAGGCTGGAGTTCCGAAGTTGTTATCAGCTCTTATGGCATGAATAAAGATATACCTGCTGATATCGCTTATTTCATCAGACAATTATCATCCTCCGTAGGCTATTTAATTATTATCATATTATTCGTTCACTCCTTTCCTGGTATTGTACACATCTTCTCAAATATAGAATTATACCCCTTATTATTCTTCACTTCTCTGGTAGCCACGCTATCGTACCTCTTCTACTACAAAGCAATCTGCATGCTTCAACCCATCCGTGCTATGAGTTTAAACATCACTTATGCTATCTGGGCAGTGATTTTTGCTTGTTTACTGGTAGATGAACCCGTCTCTATAAATCTATTGCTCCTATGTGTAGGCGTCTCTGCTGGCTCATTCCTGACTGCTGTCAATCCACTGAATATCAAAAAACTGATTTTGACGCTTAAATAAGTGCGATTCTATTCGCAGCAAGTTTAAGTTCGTTTTAATGCTATCGTTAAAGAAAACCACTAAAGCTCTACTGGCGATCAATAATATATTGCCAAGTATTCTCGAACCTACACCAACCATTGCTCCTTCCCTGACTTTCAAACAACAATCACTACTGGATTTACCTATATGGGTTGAAGGATGGGAACATAATTATCCCACCAATCACAATGCTAAATAAGCATGATGTCACAATTAAGCTTTACTACCGAACGGACATCACGAAAATACTGCCACATCCCGAAGCGAATGGAATAGAAGGAAACCTGTTGAAAAGCAAGGCGTCATAGTACGTTGTTGGTAAAATCTAACCGCCATTCCATGAGCAGTAATACAGATTCCAGCTAACTGTATTCTACCAATTAGTTAAACAAGTTGGCTGTTAAGCTTGACCCAGATAAGTTTACAGTCTAATCTCCCCACAACTAGTTACAAAATCTTATCCCCCATTACTTTTTGTTAAGACAGACAAAAGTATTGGAAAATCAGTGCAATAGATAAGATTACCGAATATTACAGGCACTCTGGGAGCCAGAAACCTAGTGCGGTAGCCTTATCTAATGATTCTTAAGATATCAATTCAAGCTTTATCGTAGCTCGTAGTTAAGAAAATTTCCGCATGTTAAGTTAAGAAAAAATCATTAAATAATCTCATTTAATGATTCTCTTAAAATTAACCCAGACTCAAAAATAACATAAATTATTTTGTTAAATTAATATGAAGAACATCATCTTAACTGGTAGTTCTGGCATTAGTATTATGCCTACTAACGACGAGCGTATTTAAACAACCTCTTCCCTGTATATGACAAACCAATCATTCATTATCAGTACTGGTGTTGACTAGAAATACAAGATATTCTTACTTATTACAACTCCTTAAAGACCAAATAAGCTTCAAGCGCCTTTTGAACAATGGAAATAACTTAGGAATAAAGTTAGTTACGAGACTTAGAACACACTTGAAGGATTAACCCAGATATTCATTGACCAAGAAAATAGCGTGAAAGCCCCTGCTATCACTGACTTGGTGCACTTTAAAAATGCAAAAATATTAAAGAACAAGATGAAAACGGGAACATAAAGAAAGCCGTAATGAGTACATGCTATCTGTCTGATGTCCTTACGGCACAAACAAGATATTTCGTAATCTTTCCCTGAGTCAAGTCCGAGTTTTTTGCCAAGATTCAAAAGTTTTTGTCATTCACAAATGCACAATATTTCGAGTAGTAAATGATGGGTACCACAGTTAAATTGACTCCCTCTCAGATTGAATTCAGCGCAGTAAAAAATAAAACAATTCTTGAATCCGCACTGGAATCTAGCGTAGTACTAGAATATAGCTGTAAGAATGGTTCATGTGGCATGTGCGAATCACTTCTACTTGCTGGTGAAGTTTCCGATGAACAAGAACGTGTATATAAGGCTGGCGAACGTTTTTTGACTTGTCAATGTAAGCCCAGCTCTGACGAGATTGTCATAGAAGCTGAATATTATCCAGAACTCGCTGAGCTAACGAAAAAGATTGTACCCTGCAAAGTGAGCTCAACCAGCACAGTAGCAGATGAATATATGATCATTAAATTCAGACTGCCGCCTACCGTATCTTTTGCATTCTTACCTGGTCAATATATTAATCTTCATTATCAAGGCGTGGTACGAAGCTATTCCATTGCCAATGCTACTGTTTCAGAAGGGATCGAATTACATATTCGACGGGTCGCCGATGGAGTTATGAGTAGTCTTTTATTCAATGAGCTAGCGGTGAATACTCTGATGAGATTAGAGGGACCGCTGGGAACTTTCTTCGTCAGAAACGATAATCGACCAATTATCTTTCTTGTTGGCGGTACTGGGTTTGCTCCAGTTAAGTCCATGGTGGAAAAACTTATCGAACAAAATTCCAAACGTGACATCCATATCTATTGGGGAATGAACAACGGGGCTGATTTCTATTCAGACCTTCCGATAGAGTGGGCTACCAAGCATGAGAATATACATTATGTACCCGTGTTATCTGGTGAAGATTCTCAATGGTCAGGAAGAAGAGGATTCGTCCATAAGGCTGTAATGGAGGATTTTGATAATCTCTCAGCATTTGCCGTTTATGCCTGTGGATCTCCAATTATGATCGAAGCAGCAAGAGCTGATTTTATAAAAAATGGATTGCCTGGGAAGCACTTCTTCTCTGATGCATTCACCGTATCTAAATAAATGAGGAAATCATGAAGGCAGTAATTTTGGCCGGGGGCTTGGGTACCCGTCTGAGCGAAGAGACAGTGGTAAAACCAAAGCCAATGGTGGAAATTGGTGGAAAGCCAGTCTTATGGCACATCATGAAAATGTACTCTGCTCATGGTATTAATGACTTTATCATCTGCTGTGGTTACAAGGGATATGTTATCAAAGAGTATTTTGCCAACTATTTCCTGCATATGTCTGACGTAACATTCTATATGGCAGAGAATCGGATGGAAGTGCATGAGAAACGAGCTGAGCCTTGGAATGTCACCTTGGTTGACACCGGGGATACCTCTATGACAGGAGGACGTCTGAAGCGGGTGGCAGATTATATAAAGGACGATGAAGCTTTCCTATTTACCTATGGTGATGGTATTTCCGATGTTAATATTCAGGCCACTATTGATTTCCATCGCAATCACGGAAAACTGGCTACCCTTACCGCCACCTTCCCGCCGGGACGTTTTGGTGCGCTTGATATCAACAAGAATAAACAAATCCGCTCTTTCCAAGAAAAGCCAAAAGGCGATGGTGCCATGATCAATGGTGGTTTCTTTGTACTCAGCCCAAAAGTGATTGATCTCATCGATAATGATGCCACTACCTGGGAACAAGAACCACTAATGACCCTAGCAGAACAGGGCGAGTTGATGGCATATGAACATACAGGCTTCTGGCAGCCCATGGATACTCTGCGCGACAAACATTATCTCGAAGCATTATGGGAGAAGAGACAGGCTCCATGGAAAATTTGGGAGTAAACACTGTGATTGAAGCGAACTTCTGGCGCGGAAAACGTGTTTTTCTCACAGGGCATACCGGTTTTAAGGGGGGATGGCTCTCCCTGTGGCTTGAAGAGATGGGAGCGATTGTTCGCGGTTATTCACTACCTGCACCAACTGAACCCAGTCTGTTTGAAGTGGTGAACGTCCATAAAGGTCTGCTTTCTGAAGAAGGGGATATCCGTGATTTTTTCCATCTGCGTGAAGCCATAACTGACTTCAAACCCGAGATAGTCTTTCACATGGCTGCTCAACCACTAGTAAGACTCTCCTACGATAATCCTATTGAGACCTATTCCACTAATGTAATGGGGACAGTCTATTTGCTGGAAGCTATCAAGCAGGTTGGCGGTATTAAGGCAGTTGTCAACATTACCAGTGACAAATGCTACGAAAACAGGGAATGGGTTTGGGGCTATCGTGAAAACGAGGCTATGGGCGGCTATGATCCCTATTCCAATAGCAAAGGATGTGCAGAACTGGTAGCTTCTGCCTACCGTAACTCTTTCTTTAATCCCAAAGATTATGAGCATCATGGAGTCGCGCTGGCATCGGTGCGTGCCGGTAATGTGATTGGCGGAGGTGATTGGGCCAAGGATCGACTGATCCCAGATATTCTACGCTCTTTTCAAAATAACGAACCTGTTGTGATCCGTAATCCGCACTCTATTCGTCCGTGGCAGCATGTATTGGAGCCACTCTCCGGCTATCTGCTATTAGCTCAGCACCTTTACCGGAACGGATGCGCCTTTGCTGAGGGATGGAATCTTGGCCCTAATGACAATGATGCCAAGCCGGTACAGTTTATTGTTGAAACGATGGTTCAACTATGGGGGACGGATGCCACTTGGCAACTCGATGGCACAGAACACCCGCATGAAGCTCATTACCTAAAACTGGACTGCTCCAAAGCTAAGATGAGAATGGGCTGGCATCCCCGCTGGGATCTGGTCAACACACTGGAACGTATCATCAACTGGCATAAGGCATGGCTGGCGGGTGAAAATATGCGCGAAGTCTCACTGCGGGAAATTCGTGATTATATGGCTGTGTAATAAATCTGTTAAAGACACATGACTTTTAGGGGCTGTATCCTTAACATATCGCCCTTTAACATTTGTCAGCAGCCCTGAGGCCAGCAAAGACAGATAATACAACCCATTGATAGGAAATGAATTAATGAGTTCTCAAGCATTACGTGAACAGATCTCCTCGCTGGTTGCCCAGTATGCAAAAGAAGCGATGGCTCCTAAACCTTTTGTAGCTGGCGCCAGCGTAGTACCACCTTCCGGCAAAGTGATCGGTGCCCGAGAACTACAACTAATGGTTGAGGCTTCTCTGGATGGCTGGCTGACCACTGGGCGTTTCAATGATGCCTTTGAAAAAAAACTGGGGGAATATATTGGCGTACCCCATGTGCTGACCACCTCCTCAGGTTCATCTGCCAACCTGTTGGCGTTAACCGCACTGACTTCCCATAAGCTGGGTAAACGTGCACTTAAGCCGGGTGATGAAGTCATCACTGTAGCGGCCGGTTTCCCGACCACTGTTAACCCGTCTATTCAGAACGGTCTTATCCCCGTCTTTGTCGATGTGGATATTCCGACCTACAATATCGATCCGACACTGATTGAAGCAGCAGTGACCGATAAGACCAAAGCTATCATGATCGCCCATACTTTGGGTAACCCGTTTAATCTAGCCGAAGTACGCCGTATCGCCGATAAGTATAACTTGTGGCTTATCGAAGACTGCTGTGATGCACTGGGCACCCGTTATGATGGCAAAATGGTCGGTACTTTCGGTGATATCGGTACCGTTAGCTTCTACCCTGCGCACCATATCACGATGGGTGAAGGCGGTGCCGTGTTTACCAAGTCAGGCGAACTGAAGACGATCATTGAATCTTTCCGCGATTGGGGACGTGATTGCTATTGTGCACCAGGTTGCGATAACACTTGTGGTAAGCGTTTTGGTCAGCAACTGGGGTCATTACCTCAAGGTTATGATCACAAGTACATCTACTCTCATCTGGGTTATAACCTAAAGATCACCGATATGCAGGCAGCCTGTGGCCTGGCTCAACTAGAGCGCGTTGAAGAGTTTGTTGAACAACGTAAGACCAACTTTACCTATCTGAAAGCAGGTCTGGAAAACTGTGCTGAGTTCCTTGAGTTGCCGGAAGCAACCGAAAACTCTGAGCCTTCCTGGTTTGGTTTCCCGATTACGCTGAAAGAGACCAGTGGCATTAACCGTGTTGAACTGGTCAAGTTCCTAGACGAAGCTAAAATTGGTACGCGTTTGCTGTTTGCCGGTAACCTGACCCGTCAACCCTATTTTGCTAACCGTAATTATCGTGTGGTTGGTGAGTTGACCAATACCGACCGCATTATGAATCAAACTTTCTGGATTGGTATTTATCCTGGCTTGACCAAAGACCACCTAGATTATGTCATTGCTAAGTTTGAAGAGTTCTTTGGGGTTAATTTTTAAGTTGAGGCGGGGAATTTTCCCCGTTTATTCATGCGTATATTAATCACTGGAATTAGTGGCTATTTAGGTAGTCAACTAGCTAATGCCTTTATTCCCGAACACGAAGTGGCAGGCACTATTCGAACAAACTCTTCTCTGATTCGACTCTCCTGTGTTGATAAAGTACAGCTAATCAATCTCGATGATACAACAAAATGGTGTGATGCCGTCCAAAGTTTTAGTCCTGATATTGTCATTAATACAGCGGCGCTTTATGGTCGTAAAAATGAGCAGTTGCAAGATCTTATCAATGCAAATTTTACATTTCCGATAATTTTGCTTGAGTGTCTAGGAAAGGAAAGAGCATATACGTTTATTAATTGTGGAACATCTCTTCCCCCTGAAGTGAGTGCATACGCATTAACGAAAAATCAATTCGTTGATTTAGCGAAATACTTAACCTCTACAGGTTTATGTAAATTCATCAATGCCCGACTAGAGCATTTTTTCGGCCCATTTGATGATATTACCAAGTTTACCACTTATGTTTTTCACCAATGTATACGTAACCTCCCTCTCAAACTGACAGCAGGGACTCAGTTGCGAGATTTTATCTATATCAAAGATTTGATAGGTGCTTTTCAAATCCTGATATCCAACTTGGATAAAATTAGTAATGGACAGAGCCTAGATATAGGCTCTGGTTTAGCAATTCCAGTAAGAACATTTGTAGAGGCTGTTGCAGCAAAAACACATAGCAGATCTAGTATTGAATTTGGTGCTCTACCTATGCGAGAGAATGAATTAATGTACAGTTGCGCAAAAATAGAAATTCTATCTTCGCTAGGGTGGCACCCCCAATTCTCACTAGAAAATGCAGTCAATGATATGATTGAAAAGGAAAGAATATGAAATTATTGGTCACTGGTGGCTGTGGTTTCTTAGGTAGTAATCTGGCTTCCAATGCACTTAAGTTAGGCATTGATGTAATAGTTTTTGATAATTTATCACGCTTTGGTTCGATCGATAATCTTAACTGGTTGCAATCTCAGGGTAAATTAACATTCGTACATGGTGATATACGTAATAAAAATGATGTAACTCATGTTATTACTAAATATATGCCAGATAACATTTTCCATCTGGCTGGTCAGGTTGCCATGACGACTTCTATCGATAATCCCCAAATGGATTTTGAGGTTAATGTTGGTGGGACGTTTAACTTATTAGAAGCTGTTCGCAGGTATAATCCTGACTGTGGGATCATTTATTCCTCTACAAATAAAGTTTATGGCGACTTAGAACAATACACATATCATGAAACTGAGACCCGTTATGGGTGTGTTGAAAAGCCAAACGGCTTTGACGAATCGACTCAGTTGAACTTTCATTCTCCTTATGGCTGCTCTAAAGGAGCTGCTGATCAGTATATGCTAGACTATGCTAGAATATTTGGTTTAAAAACAGTCGTTTTCCGACATTCATCTATGTATGGTGGTCGTCAATTTGCTACTTATGACCAAGGATGGGTAGGCTGGTTTTGTCAGAAAGCATTAGCTGCTAGCCGTGGAAATGGTTCTGTATTCACTATATCAGGAAATGGCAAGCAGGTTCGCGACGTATTACATGCAGAGGATATGATTTCGTTATATTTTTCTACCTTAATACGTATACCAAAAATATCTGGACAAGCCTTCAATATTGGCGGTGGATTCATTAATAGCTTATCACTTATTGAGTTGTTTAATCTTCTTCAAGAGATTTCTGGAACTACTCTTAACTATGAGAAATTAGCTCCACGAGAAAGTGATCAAAAAGTATTTGTGGCTGACGTATCGAAGATATCTCACTATGTGGAGTGGATGCCGAAAGTAACCTCTAAAGAGGGGGTCAAGAAGATGTTTGATTGGTGTGCTTCTCTCTAATGCCACAACCGTAGTAACCCGAAGCAGGTATTTTTTTGATACTCAAAAACTGAGAAACTGCCCTCATTTTAATATCATAAACGTCGATTTGCAGGTATATTGAGGGATATCGTCATTCGTGAATATCCCGCATTGCCTTGGACGGGGTAGATTTCTACCGTGTTGAACGGGTAAAAGATATCGTATTTGTACTCAATATTGGGCTACATTAACTACCACCTTACAACCCTAACTTGAATCAGATTGAGCGACTCAGGAAGTTCATGGACGAACGTTATTTTGCATCTCCCAGAGTATTCCACGAAACCATTTATCGCTTTTTTAATGTTACTCTCCGAGAAAAAGTTAATAAATCTGCCTGTCGCATTAATAACAATTCCCAGATTTTAAATCCTCAAACTAATTAGGCATACAACTATCTCTAACATGATTAATTTAAGTGGTAAAATCTTTAGTCTGACACTTCTTAGGTTATTATCAGTTATATTAATGCTGATATTCTATTTTTTCTTGATTAGAGTATATAATGATGAACAAATAGGTTTTTATTATCTAATATGCACTATATCATGTTTTGGCAATGTTGCTGTATTTTTTGGTGCCGATTTATCCATACAGCGTCAGTTATCATCAATAGCTCGTAGTTTTATCATAGAAAAGTTACCATTTTTTAGATTCTTATTTTTTACATCAGCATTTGGCTGTGGAATTATTTCTTCATTTTGCCTTTTTTATTTTATTACTTTTTTTAAATCAAATGAACCATTGACTTTGCATATAATAAGTTGTTGTCTACTATCATTATCAACCTATATATATACATTGGTGAAAAATATATATCAGCTTGCAAATAAACAAGTTATATCCTCAATATTATTAGTTTTTGATGTTATAATGAAAGTTATAGTTTTTTATTGTGTTTATAAATGTTATGGTTCAACAATTTTTTCTATTATTGTCTCTCTTATAATATATTCCATTTCAGTTCTGATAATATCCTCATATCTTATCTTTATAAGATTCCATTATTCTAATGAAAATAATGAAGATTACTACTCTTTGAAAGTTGCTATCCAAAGAATAATGCTGATGGGTACTTCAGGTATTATGAATGTGGGACAGTTACAGGGATATAGGCCGTATTTAGCATATTTAGGAAATACTAGTGAGTTAGGTATTTTATCATTTATTACCAATTTGGCAGGTACAGCTACAGGTGCAGTATTATCAATTATAAATCAGATTGGGATTCCAAGAATATACTACACAGAAGGTCAATATATTAATAAACACATTAAACTAATTTTTCTTGTTTGTATTGTATTATCATTTCTATCAATTCCTGCTGGTATGATATTTTTTCATATTGCCGAGAAAGATAATTTTTATCCATATTTATTTTTACTCCCAGTTGGTGTACTCCAAGAAGGCGGTAATGCTATTATAGGCACTTATAATCATTTATATAACATTAAAGATGGTAAATTGTCAATTTTTGCAACATCAGGTGTATTAGGGTTTACAGTTATGGCTGTGATGTTATCCATATATACTATAACAAAAATGGATGTCTTTATTACTATAGCATTAGGAATTATCTTCAGTCAGTTTTGTGTGGTTATGTATATTATGATTAATACGCATAAATCACTCAAATAGCTATATATATTATCGCTACACCCTTGTTTTACTAGACTAGCTTCCAAGGGAAAGTGAAACAGCAACCATAAACTGTTCCATTTTTAGCAATAATTGCCACATGTAATGACATTGATGATTGCGAGCAATTGTGATCATGTAAAGATAACTACAGCAATTTTTCTTTTATTCAGTCAAGGGAAATAGGTCAGCCAAAACAATAAATCCAACTTTGGGCTAGCTGATAACCATTGGACCACAGACTCTTACGGATCAATTGTCAACTATCAGAGTCAAAGTTTCAGTTTGCGGATAAGTCCATTTTAACCTTTTTAGCAAACTGATAAATAAATTTAAATCTTTTGTCTGCCCTTTAAGGGATCAGTTAGCCTCTATATATTAGCCAATACCCACTTAATCTTCGTAAAAGCCCGAATGAGATGGGCTTTAAATTGACAAAATGAGCTGTATTTAAAGCCATTTTTTCATCATAATGCTGGTCTCGAAATTTTAGTGTGTAAGCCACCTTTTAGTTAGTGATCCTATTTTGATTTAACGGTTAATCAGATCACTAAAACTGGATTGAGTTCTCTCAAAGTGAGAGACTATTTTGCAAAGTTATTTAGTTTAAATAGGAAGTATTAAATGAATAATTTCATGAACGAGTTAACTTTCGTTGTTTTTACTTATAATGAAGAAAGTAGAATTGAACGTGTAATTAAAAACCTAAAACCATTTGGGCATGTCTTAGTAGCTGATAATTATAGCACAGACAAAACGATTGAAATTGCTAAAAAATATGGTTGCCAAGTTTTTTTAAATAAAAACCCTAATCCTGGATGGAATGAGAATGAAATAACTACAGAAAAAATACTTAATACAGTGAAAACCCCTTGGGTTTATTGGGCCTATGCAGATGAGATGATAAGTCAAGATACCTCAATGAAAATAAAGCATGTCATTGATAATGACTTGGCTGATATCATATCCATAGTAAAAAAAGATTACTATTACGGTCAGTTTTGCAACAATTCACTGTCTAGCAGAGCAAATCGTATTTTTAAAAAAGACGCAATTGATTTTTCTGGAAATAGAATGCACGAATATGGAAAACCAACAGTGGCAAAAGAAAGAATTTATCAAATGCCAAGTAATTTTTTTATTCACCATTTTATATCACATACTGCTAGCGCAGTTCAACGTCTTCATGATAGTTACACTGATGTCCACGCTAAACAATCTAAATATCGTCCTCCGTACTATTTAATATTGCAATCACTGAAATGTTTTTTTGTTAATTACTTCCTTCGAAAAGGATTCTTAGCTGGTAGCGCTGGTTTTTATCATGTTGCTAACAGAGTTCATTATAATTGGTTGTTATCAATGAAGAAACACGAAGATTTAAACAAGCTTGACAGAGAGAATATAGAAAGAATCAATAATTATTCTAGAGAAAAAATTCTTTCATGCCAGAAAGACAAAATTGAGATGTAAAATATATATAAATGGATTAATTTTAAAAACCTATAAATTACACATACAAGAAATTTAATATATCAATACATCATCAAAGTCACAATGAAAAGCTCAGACCAGATAGAAATTATATCTCACTTCTAAATATAGGAGCTGGAGATTATTGCTGAATATTTGAAAATAGAGAATAAGCCAGATATCTGAATTCTCTAGAAATATTCGTTTTCTTTAATATAAAGAGGTAAAGAGAGATAAATTGAATGAAAGTTGTTTTTCTTGGTGTAAAAAAAAGGAATGAAAAAACAGGAGTGGGAAAATATAATCAAGATCTTATTGATATGTTAAACCAAAAAACATCAATAAACGCCGGTTTTTATTACGTCCCAGACTCTAAATATAAAATAGGACGTTTTATTATTAACTATATATACTATCCATTTTCTCTGTTCTTCCTTTCAAGGAAAAATTTCTACATTATTGTTGACGAGTCTTGTACATTTTATTCATTATTTCTATTTATTAAACGATATGCGCTGATTGTTCATGACCTTCGGAACCGTGATTTGTTTAAGGCTCATATATCGTCATTTAAAGATTATTTAAGTTATCTTCAAGTTAAATTTATAAGAGTAAAAAATTATATAGTTCCTTCCAAGTTTACTCAAGAAACTCTGAAAATTATCAAAAATAAATCTGAACCAATTTTAATTCCGAATGTCTTTGATAGTTCATATGAGATTGGAGATAAAAAATTTTTTCTGACAAATCCCCTAAGGAGGAATGATAGTTTTTGGTTTAACATATCAGATAGCAAAAATTATATTTTATATGTCGGAAGTGGAGAACCGAGGAAGAATTTTAAAACGGTATTAAAGGTTGCACAAGAAGCATACACAAACTTTGGATTAAAATTATATACAGTTGGCATTAGTAAAGATATTACATCAGAGTATGAATTCTGTATTTCATATTATAATGTATCTGATGTCGAGCTTTTCCAATTGTATGAAAATGCATTCTGCTTAGTTAATGCTTCAATCTATGAAGGTTTTGGAAGAGTTGTCATTGAAGCCCAGAGTCATGGATGCCCCGTTATTTCAACAAGAGAATCTGCCCTTGCTGAAATTCTTGGCAACTCTGGAATAAAAATAGGTGATCCGTTCTTATCAGTAGAATATTTGAATGCAATTGAAAAATTATTTAACTTTGGCTACAGACAAGAAGTGATTAAAAAAGGATTTGAGAACTCATTAAGATATAAAAAAGACAACTCAAGAGTTGATGAGCTTTATAAGTTGATTTTTTTGCGACCTGATCAATTGCAAAAAATCCCAAACCACTAAATGGACTAAGTTACGCCCATCATAGAACTGATACCTCGTAATGAATGACGCCAGATGAAAAAAATTATCCAGAACACCCGAGATAAAGATTATGCTCGCAGACTCATGGCTATGTTGATGCTACATCGAGGCGATGTCTGTATCTCAGGTCGCAAGAACCCTTTGTGCTGGTCGTTCTGTCAATCGCGGGATAAACTGTTTTACTTTATATGGTCTGGAAGGGTTAAAAAGCTTGCCGGCGGGCAGATCTGCTGTCTAGAATTTAATCCCGCTTTATCCTTTTACTATCTTTTTTATTGCAACATTCCCCCCAGCAATTGCGTTGCTTGTGTTCTCGTTGGAGTCTTGAACTTTTTATAGTTAAAATCAATGCATTATTAAATATAAAATTATCAATCAGCACCTTTTATCGTTACTTACATAAAATGGGTACTGTTTGGAGAAGGGCGGCCCCGATTCTTAAATTACCCGATCTCAAATACCATGAAAAAATGACGAAAATTACCGAGGAGTTGTCAACGTGTTCGGAAAAACATCCCGTTTTTTATGAAGATGAAGTCGATATCGAACTGAACCCAAAAATCGATGCTGACAGGTATTTAAAAGGACATCAAAAACGCATGGTGACGCTATGAAAAAATCAAAAACGTTACCTAGTGAGTTGCTTGAATGTTCAAACGGGAAAAATCACTTATGTTGGCGGATTAAATAAGAACTCTCGATTATTTATCAATGTATTGAAGGAGCTTAATCGCCAATATTGCCACGCTGAAACCCTCACGTTAATTCTGGATAATTATAGCACTCACAAAAGCAGGATGGTCAGTGATTGGCTGGTCCGCCATCCAAAATTTAACCTATTATTTTTACCTGCTTATGCTCCCTGGCTGAATAAAATTGAACGCCTGTGGCAATCCCTACATGAAACGGTGACACGTAATCATTGCTGTCAGCATATGTGGCAGTTGCTCGAAGAAGTCAAAATATTTTTGAGTTCATTTCCCTATAGGAAAAGTAGAGAATAATAAAAGAAGGTGTATCACAATTATGAAAAATTATTTATATATGCATGTCTTTGTCATTCCTATTAAAAACGTTAGGAATAAATGATGAGATAACATCCCACTTTCATCCAATTAACCATTTTCTATGAATTTTAAATTAAATGTATTATAGTTTTATAAAAGACACTTTATTCACAATGCCCATATTCCTCAGAATGAAACGTCTATAATTCGGTCTTCCACCATATTAATATTATCCTTGAAGGAGGTCACTATCATTACCAGCTATCCTTTCAAGTAACTGATTTAGTGTCACTAAATCACCTAGTACATGAATCATTATAGCAGCTATTTGGAGCAACAACTCTATGGAAAATTTTTCTAGAAATTTAAAAGAAGAATGGATACCGGGAATAGGTATTGGAATTTTACCAAAACCAAGCTAGCTACTACTTAATACATTCCGAAATATTATAACCAACTCCAAATCATTATAATGCTGGCCTGAACTCAGGCAAATTTAGAAAGACAATAGCAGGTTTTACTACAAACTTGTGGCTGTTTACTTTACCACTATAACTAAATCATCATATTTATTTTGAGAAATCCATATGTTAGATGTGAATTTATCATCTCTATTGAATATTATTTCGCTTAGTATTCCTACGCTGTCACTATACCTTATATGGTTTAACAGAAAGAACATATATGCCCATTTGGGATTTCCCTTAATACTTATTGCTTATATTGCCCCTTTTATTTTTTTCAATGAATTGTATTCAAAATATGAGGTTTATTCTTTATATACAGAAATTAATGTAATTGGAGCAATTTCTTTTCTAATAGGCGTTATAATTGCAAAAAAAACCCCAGCGATTAGTTTACCACTTGTACCTTTCTATCATATGCAAGGGGACTATTATGATGTAGACAGTAAACTAAAGAATAGAACATTTATCATATTATTATTTGCATGTTTTTTAATGATAATTAGCTATATCAGCATGGGATTTACTCCTATGTTTGCAAGTGATCCTCTCGCAGCAAAATTCTTTCGAGGTGAATATCAAGAAACATATCAACGAGTTGCCATTTTTTTTAGGATAGGAAATTCGATAATTCCTGTTTTTTTGCCATTGGCTATTCTACTTATCATAGATAAATTTGATTATAAGTTGTCGTTTGTTGTTTTACTTGGATTTATATGCATTGCATTAAGTTTGCAACGAGGTTTTATCGGCTTTTCTATATTAACTCCAGTTTTGATTTATGCTGCCTACAAAAGTCGTTTTATATTCTGCATAGTATTTTCTGTATATATTTTTATATATGTATTTGGCGCTGCTTTATGGTGGTTACTGGGATTTGCATATAGTGATGCTGATAGCTTTTTGGAAGGAGCAATGGCTGGTGCCCCAGATGTTCCAGATCAGTTAAATTTTCTATCGAGATTTGTCGTAGATAATATATTTACTTATGGAAAAACCTTTATTGGTGGTTTAATTCCATTTGGCTATGAATGGAATCCATCTGTGTATAGTCTAAAAATATTAAACGGAGTGGATGATATATCTCAGATTACCTCCGGTGGTTTAAGATTACCAGTATATATGTGGGGATATGTAAGTTTTTCTTGGGTAGGAGTCATAGTGCTCTCTTTTATCTCTGGTTATCTGACTACTCATATGATTCTCTTTATAAAAAAAAGCAGTTCATTAAGTATATCATTTTTTACTCTGAATTATATTTATGCAACAACTATTCTTATTTTCTTTGTTAATTTTTACAACATGTCCATTTATTCTGTTCCAAACCTATTTTTCGTTTTTATTTTTTACTATGTTGTAAATTGGAAACTGAGAATTAAAAGAAAATATTAAATTGAGGTATGATGTGAATGTTTTTGTAAACACAAAAATATTAAGTGGAAAAATAACTGGAGTTCAACGTTATTTATCTTCTGTATTGGAACATTGGGGAAAAGATACTTTTACAACTATTCATCCTCTAACTCCGATGACCGGTGTTAAAGGGCATTTATGGGAACAGTTATATCTGCCATACCGTTTATCTGCGTTTCGGCAAAAAAGTAATGTATTATGGTCACCATCTAATACCGGTTCTCTATATCTATCATGCCGGCATGTAGTTACAATTCATGATTTGGCATCTATTGAACATCCTGAGTGGACAACTCGTTCATTTTCTACTCTATATCGATTTATTACTCCCAGGATAGTTAAAAATTGTGATACGATTATTGCCGTTTCCGAATATACAAAAAATAGATTGCTCGACTTTTATAATATACCAAGTAGCAAAGTACATGTCGTTTATAACGGTGTTGATAAGCAGTTTGTGGCTATTACAGACAAAGCAAAATTATCTTATATATATGAAAAATATGAATTGCCTCAAGAAAGATTTATTCTGACTGTCAGCTCCATAGAACCAAGGAAAAATATTTATCGCCTATTATCAGCATGGAAAAGAGCATCATCTAGTTTAAATGATGTACATCTTGTTATCGCCGGCGCAAAAAATAATAGAATTTTCAAAGATGCAGGAATATTAAACATCCCTGAACGGGTTCATTTTACAGGTTACGTAGATGATGTAGACCTTGTTAATTTATATAACTGTGCTGCTGCATTTATTTATGTTCCTCTTTATGAAGGATTTGGTTTACCTCCGTTAGAAGCAATGGCTTGTGGATTACCAGTTATAACGAGCAATGTTACCTCTCTACCAGAAGTGGTTGGTGATGCAGCAATTCTGGTAGACCCCTTCGACATAAATGCTATTACCAATGCTATGATTGAAGTAATGCAAAATATTCAATTTTCTAAGAACCTCTCGCAAATGTCTGTTGCTCGTGCAATGCAATTCTCATGGAATGAAACCGCGAGAAAAACGTACAATTTATTAATTAATGGCTGAAAGTTACATGAAAGTATCATTAATACATGAGTGGCTAGTTAGTTATGCAGGATCTGAACAAGTATCAGCGAATATATTGAGTTTATATCCTGAGGCAACTCTGTTCTCTTTAGTCGATTTTTTGACTAATGAACAGAGAATAAACTTTGGAAATAAGACAGCAACCACATCATTCGTACAAAAATTGCCAAAAGCAAAGAAATTTTATCAGAAGTACTTGCCATTAATGCCGTTAGCTGTAGAGCAATTCGATGTTAGTAATGCTGATGTAATAATATCAAGTTCTCATGCCGTCGCCAAAGGGGTACTCACGGGACCCGATCAATTACATATCAGCTATGTTCATTCTCCAATGCGCTATGCATGGGATCTACAACACCAATATTTAAGAGAATCAGGATTAAATAAAGGAATTAAAGGGTGGATCACCAAATGGCTGTTACATAAATTACGGCTATGGGATTACCGTACTGCTAATGGTGTTGACCATTTCATTGCTAATTCTCATTTTATCGCCAGACGAATCAAAAAAGTTTATGGTCGTGATGCGACTGTTATCTATCCACCAGTTGCCGTAGATGATTTTCCTTACGTTGAACAAAAGGAAAATTTTTATCTCACCGCTTCACGCATGGTGCCTTATAAGAAAATGAATCTAATTGTTGAAGCCTTTACTCAGATGCCGGACCAAAAATTGGTCGTGATAGGTGATGGCAGCGAATACAAACGGATCGCTACCTTGGCTGATGGCCATCCCAATATCACTTTGCTAGGTTATCAGCCATTTGATGTGCTTAAGTCTCATATGCAACGCGCCAAAGCGTTTGTATTTGCAGCTGAAGAAGACTTTGGTATTACACCCGTTGAAGCGCAAGCCTGTGGCACTCCTGTGATTGCTTTTGGTAAAGGCGGAGCTCTCGAAACAGTTCGACCATTAGGAAATGATAATCCTACAGGATTATTTTTCGAAGAGCAAAATGTGACATCGCTCCGTGCAGCTGTGGAGCGTTTTGAACGTAACACTAGCCTGATCCAACCACAATCCTGCCGTAAAAATGCCGAACGTTTCTCAGAAACAAGGTTTGCTCAGGAATTTACCTCCTTTGTAGAAGACAAATGGCAACAGTTTCAAGCAAGAAAGCAAATTCATTATTAACCAATCGAGATATTGTTATGCGTTCAGTTGTTCCCGTAATCATGGCCGGTGGTTCAGGCAGTCGGTTATGGCCTCTTTCCCGCGAGTTATACCCAAAACAGTTTCTTAATCTTGATGGTGAGTTCACCATGTTGCAGACAACAGTACAGCGCCTAAATGAACTATCAACAGAATCCCCTTTAGTGATCTGCAACGAAGATCATCGTTTTTTGGTAGCTGAGCAGTTGCGACATCTGGGCAAACTGGCACATAACATTATCCTCGAACCAGCTGGGCGCAATACGGCACCAGCGATTGCACTGGCAGCGCTTACCGCTCTTCAAACCGTAAACGAAGGTGAAGATCCCCTGTTATTGGTGCTGGCGGCAGATCATGTGATTCGGGATGAAAAGACTTTTATTGATGTGGTGAGACAGGCGATCCCTCATGCAGAGGCAGGTAAACTTGTCACCTTCGGTATCATACCTACCCATGCAGAAACCGGATATGGCTACATTCGCCGTGGATCCAAGCAGGAGGATGCCTTTACCGTGGCACAGTTTGTCGAAAAACCAGATGCAATGACCGCAGAACAGTATTTACAGAGTGGCGAATATTACTGGAACAGCGGCATGTTTCTGTTTCGTGCCAGCCGATTTTTGACCGAACTCAAAACGTTCCGACCCGATATTCATTCAGCCTGTGTGGCAGCGGTAGGGACTGTTAATCCCGATCTCGATTTCGTGCGAATAGATAGGTCGGCATTTCTCGCCTGTCCAAGTGAATCGATTGATTATGCAGTTATGGAAAAGACGGCTGATGCCGTTGTCGTTCCTCTGTCTGCCGGCTGGTCCGATGTCGGTTCTTGGTCCTCCTTGTGGGACATATCGGAAAAGGATGATGATGGTAATGTATTCAGAGGGGATGTATTGCAACACAATAGCAGCAGCAATTACGTTTACTCTGAAAACAGCTTGGTTAGTCTTGTCGGCGTAAAAAATTTGGTTGTGGTTCAGACCAAAGATGCTGTTCTGGTTACAGATCAATCTCAAGTACAAGATGTAAAGAAGATTGTCGAGAATCTGAAAGACTCCGGGCGTTCAGAGCATCGTTTACATCAGGAAGTCTATCGCCCTTGGGGAAGATACGATGCCATTGATAAAGGGCAACGTTATCAGGTCAAGCGCATTACTGTGAGGCCAGGAGAAAGCTTGTCTACCCAGATGCATCATCATCGTGCAGAGCACTGGATCGTGGTCGCAGGGACTGCCCGAGTAACTCAGGGGGACAGGTCTTATTTGGTTACCGAGAATGAATCTACCTATATACCTGTGGGCGTTGTCCATACTCTCGAAAATCCGGGGAAAGTTCCGCTGGAAGTGATAGAGATCCAATCTGGTTCTTATCTAGGGGATGACGATGTTGTCCGCCTCAGTGATCGTTATGGCAGAGTGGAAATAAAAGAAAATGAATAGCAAAAAACTGAGTAGCCAGGAGGTCATTGCCGCCAGTGGTGTCGTCTTTGGTACTAGTGGAGTCCGTGGACTAGTTGTTGATTTTATCCCAGATGTATGCGCCGCTTTTACCCACGCCTTCGTATCGGTAATGCAGAAGCAATATAAGGTAACCCAAGTTGCATTAGCTATCGACAACCGTCCTAGCAGTCCTGATATGGTCATAGCTTGTGCGACAGCCCTTCTCCAAGTTGGCATTGAACCTGTCTATTATGGAGTGATACCAACGCCTGCGCTTGCCTATAAGGCAATGCAAGATGGCATGCCATGCATCATGGTTACCGGCAGTCACATCCCCTTTGACCGTAATGGACTCAAGTTTTATCGCCCCGATGGAGAAATCACTAAAGCAGACGAAGAAGCTATCCTATCGGCAGAGGTTATTTTTGAACCTCTTACTGAAATGACATCACTGACTGTCTTATCAGATGCCTCAGAAGCATATATAAATCGTTACCGCTCTCTATTTTCCGCAGATTTGCTGGCAGGAAAACGTATTGGTATCTATGAACATTCCAGTGCTGGGCGCGATCTTTATGCTCCTCTCTTCAGATCATTGGGTGCGGAAGTTATTTCCCTTGAGCGTACTGATCAATTTGTTCCCATTGATACAGAGGCTGTCGCTGAGGAAGATCGGCTTAAAGCTAGAAACTGGTCAGATGAACTTGCTTTGGATGCCATCTTCTCGACCGACGGTGATGGGGATCGCCCGTTGTTAGCAGATGAGCACGGAGAGTGGCTGAGAGGTGACATTTTGGGACTACTGTGTGCCGATGCATTAAACATTGAGGCTCTAGCAGTACCCGTAAGCTGCAACAGTGCAGTACAGAGTTGTGGCCGTTTCTCCAATATTGTCTTGACCAAAATCGGCTCTCCCTATGTTATTGCGGAGTTTACGCCTCTTTCACATCAGTTTAAACGTATTGCCGGTTTTGAGGCTAATGGCGGCTTTTTGCTGGGCAGTGATATTGATGTAGGAAACAAAGTATTGGCAGCTCTTCCTACTCGCGATGCGCTTTTACCCGTGCTTATCACATTGAGTGCAAGCAAAGATAAAGGGATTGCCTCATTAGTGGATGATCTGCCCCCTCGTTATACGCATTCTGACAGGCTTAAAGAATTCCCCGCAACATTGAGCCGCACTATTTTGGATAAAGGGATTCAGGCACCGGAACAACTACTAACTTTATTGGGTCTTGATAACCACCAAATTATTCATCTTGATCTCACTGATGGTTTAAGAATGACCCTTGATAACAATATTATTGTGCACTTGCGCCCATCCGGTAACGCACCAGAACTACGCTGCTATGCTGAAGCCGAAAATGTAAATAGAGCAAAAGAGATTGTCAAAACCTGTCTAGACTCACTTGCAACCCAAAAATGATTGCAACTTACGGCAGAGCGCTTACTTGGCCCTTTGCCGAATACTCTTTCGAATTTAGGTAAATATTATATTATGGATTCAAAAGAAATGATCCGATACTCCAAGGACGGACATCTCGAATATGGAAACTATTCAGCATCTGTTAACCGTTTTTCTCTGATGGCAAGTGACCTTCTAACTATGGCTGGCGCTTTTGCGCTTTCATGGTGGTTTGAAAGTATTCGTACCGATGTTTCATTCTCCCTTGTCTTTAAAAACGGATCGGATGTGGCCAGGGCATGGAGTTTTCTGGCAATTACCTTCGCTACTCTTCTCTGGTCCTGGGGACATTTGCGACATTACACTTATCACAAGCCATTCTGGAATGAACTAAGGGAAACTCTATTGATGATCATCGGAGTGGCTGTGGCCGATTTAGCAATAGTGGCTATCTCTAAATGGAATTTTTCTCGCTACCAGTGGGCAATGTTCTGGCTGATTGTCATGTTTGCTCTGCCATTTTGCCGATGGCTGACTAAACTGTTATTAATTAAGCTTAGATACTGGAGTATGCCAACTATCATCATCGGCAGTGGAAATAACGCTCGTGAAGCTTATCTGGCTATATGCAGCGAACCTTTACTTGGCTTTGGGGTTATAGGCTTTGTTACTCCAGACAATAATTGTGCTGTCAGTCCGGTGGAAACTCTTCCGCTCTTCCATCTCACTCCTGAGCAATTGCTTGAAAAGTACCATCAACATAAGATCTTCATCGCTCTTGAATATGAACAGAATGAACTACAGGACGAGTGGCTGCGTTATCTCTCTGCTCATAGTGTTCGTAATATCTCAGTGATCCCAACCTTACGTGGAGTGCCACTCTATGGCACAGATATGTCTCACTCTTTTAGCCATGAACTTTTGATGCTAAGGGTTAAGAACAATTTGGCTAGACGATCGTCGAGTATTCTTAAGCGTGGTTTCGATATTGTCGTTTCTTCCCTTTTGTTGATACTCCTTTCCCCTCTATTTCTTTTTATCGGCTGGAAAGTTTCCCGTGATGGGGCATCCCCCTTCTACGGTCATGAACGTATAGGGCAAGGAGGGCGCCGATTTAAGTGTTTGAAGTTTCGCTCTATGATTATCAATTCTAAAGAAGTGCTGGAAAATCTGCTCAAGACAGATCAGAACGCTATGGAAGAATGGAAAAAGGATTTCAAGCTCAAAAATGATCCAAGAATCACCCCTATCGGCCACTTCCTGCGTAAGACCAGTCTTGATGAGCTTCCACAGTTGATCAATGTACTAAGAGGAGAGATGAGTCTCGTTGGCCCAAGACCCATCGTTCAGGAAGAACTTGAACGTTACGGAGATGACAAGTCATATTACCTCATGGCAAAACCTGGTATGACAGGGCTATGGCAGGTAAGTGGACGTAACGATATTGACTATACAACTCGCGTATATCTTGATAGCTGGTATGTAAAAAATTGGGCACTCTGGAATGATATTGCGATTTTATTTAAAACAATCAATGTGGTGCTTAAACGAGATGGTGCCTATTAGTCGTGGGATAAAACTATGTACCATAGTATCTCATAAATGCATAGTATCACTGAAAAAGCAGGTTTGAAGCCTGCTTTTTTATCTGCTCTTCTGACAAGGAACGGCTTATTTTCAGTTTCTTAATAAAAATATTTGAAAAGTAAACTTTTAAGCTCGCATACAACTAAACCAAATACTACGGTTAAAAAATTTATCAGGGGGTCCAAATGGTTACATTAATCACCGGCGGAGTCGGCTATATCGGCTCACATACAGCATTAGCGCTTCTGGAAAGAGGAACTGATGTTGTTGTTATTGATAACCTTTGCAATTCATCACCAGAATCTCTTCGTAGAGTTGAAAAATTCACTGGTAAATCAGTGAGGTTTTATCAAGGTGATATACTTGATTTAAATTTACTTAATACAATCTTCCAAGAAAACAAAATAGACACAGTCATCCATTTTGCCGGGTTAAAAGCGGTTGGTGAATCCACCAGAAAACCTCTTGAATATTATCAAAACAATGTCACTGGTACCCTAGTTCTGTTGCAGGCCATGCGTGCCAATGACGTACATCAACTGATTTTCAGTTCATCTGCAACAGTTTATGGCGATCCTGAATTTGTACCACTCACGGAAAATGCCAAAGTTGGTGGTACAACTAATCCTTATGGCACTTCCAAGCTGATGGTTGAGCAAATTCTAAAAGATTTTGCCGCAGCCGAACCAAGTTTCAAAATTACTAGTCTAAGATATTTCAATCCTGTTGGTGCACACCCATCAGGTATGATTGGTGAAGACCCTAACGGTATTCCCAATAATCTGTTGCCTTATATCACTCAAGTTGCTATTGGTCGTCTGGAATGTTTATCAGTCTACGGCAACGATTATCCAACCAAAGATGGCACTGGTGTTCGTGACTATATTCATGTGATGGATTTGGCTGAAGGCCATATTGCCGCCATTGACTATCTGAATAAACAGCAATCCTATGAAGTTTTTAATTTAGGAACAGGTTCTGGCTACTCTGTACTTGAACTACTTCATGCTTTTGAAAAGGCATCAGGTAAAGAGATTCCACATAAAATCACAGATAGACGCCCTGGAGATATTGCTGAGTGTTGGTCTGATCCATCCAAAGCCCGCGATATTCTTGGTTGGCAAGCAACACACAATATAGATGATATGATGCGTGATAGCTGGAACTGGCAGAAGAATAACCCTCATGGTTTTAGCTTTGAGTAAGGTAGATGTTACTCTGCCCGGCATCTCAAAAGAGGCAGATTAAGAATAAATCCAAGTGATTATCCACTTCCTATAAAGCAAATACATGTGTTCCAGAGATAAGTCGTTTCTGAGAAATCTTCCAACCGATAAATCAGAGATGAAAATATCGACACAGAGATCCCCCTGCATCCCCTCCTGATTTCTGCTAATCTGTGCCCCTTGTTTCTGGGGGGCATATGCTAAACATCGTATTATTTGAACCTGAAATCCCACCTAATACCGGTAATATTATTCGTCTTTGTGCTAACACCGGTTTCCAATTGCATTTGATTCAACCCTTGGGTTTTACCTGGGACGATAAAAGGCTACGTCGAGCCGGGCTGGATTATCATGAGTTTGCCAATGTTAAACAACATCATGATTATTACGCTTTTTTAGAGAATGAAAAGTTAATAGAAGGATCTGCTGCTCGTTTGTTTGCTCTCACAACGAAAGGAACGCCGGCACATAGTGCGGTAAGTTATCAAGCCGGGGATTATTTAATGTTCGGGCCGGAAACCAGAGGGCTACCGCCTTACGTACTGGATAATATGCCACCACAACAAAAAATCCGTATCCCAATGCTGGCAAACAGCCGCAGTATGAATCTTTCCAATTCAGTCGCTGTTGTCGTTTTCGAAGCCTGGCGACAATTAGATTATCAAGGCGCTATCATAAAAAATTAGTGTGTCATTAAATAAGCGTGACTAATATCGCTACACTTTCTTACAATAGCCCAACGTGTTATTTATTTATCGTATCGCGGCAATTTTTTCTTCTTTATGTGGGTCTGGTGAAGAATAGTTTTCTACTCTACACCAGATTCACGATGAGCCAAGCACCCATTTTTGTCATGTTCTCGGATGAAGTGTGGTACGTAAAATAATTAACTACGATGGTTATCAGCTCAGGAATGTAGCAATCTGTAATCACAGGAACATATTAAATGAGATGAATAAGCGCTACTTAAACCCAGCAGGTAAGCTTTCCAGCCAGCCAATACCATATCCGCCAAAAGCATGGGTAGAGGAAAATAGGAAGACATTAGACGTAGCTTTTATCCTGGGTTTTTCTGAACAAGTTTTTGCGCTAAATCATCGTTTATTACGGGACGTAGGTGCTATGATTAGTATAGAATAACCCGATTGAGTGATTTTATCTCTTTAAAAATTGACTCATATAACTCAAATCGGGCTAATTTCTTCAAATGATCTACTGTTTTTTTAAAACTATTTAGATCATAATAATTCAATAAAGTTAGTATTAAGACAACTCATTTTCATTGATATATATTGGTTACTCTATGAAAGCAAAAAATTCAAAAGAATTTCTCCAAGATGTCATAGAATGGGACATATACAATTGGAGCCATGCCTTAAAATATTGGCAAGATAATTCTAGCTTAGAATTAAAATCAGCTAATACTCTAGAAATAGGCAGTGAAAATGGTGGGTTATCGTTGTGGGCTGCATTAAATGGTGCAAATGTCCTATGTACCGATCTAAATGGCCCTACACCAAAGACACTGGAGAAACATAAACGTTATAATATAGAAGATAACATTCAATATAAAAAATTGAGTGCATTGGATATTAAATATAAGAACCATTTTGATATCGTTATGTTTAAATCAGTATTAGGCAGTATCGGCTATAATTCAAATAAAACAGCACAAAAAGAAGCTATTAATCAAATCTTTCACTCATTAAAAGAGGGTGGTGAGTTTTGGTTTGCAGAAAATTTGGTTGCATCGCCATTGCATAAATTTTTTAGAAGAAATTATATTAAGTGGGGAAATGCCTGGGGTTATGTCACCGTCAATGAAATGACAGATTATCTGTCAGCATTTTCAAATGTTAATTATACAACATTAGGCTTCCTTGCTACATTTGGCAGGAGTGAATCTCAAAGAAGATTTTTAGGGGTGTTAGATAATAAAGTTCTAAATAAAATAGTTCCTAAACATTGGCACTATATTATAATAGGTGTAGCAAAAAAATAATTTATATAAGATTTAATAAGTTAAGTATTCTAGATCATATTTTCACATTTAATATGTGAAAATATGATGAATATCATTCATACCCATATTTGGAAAAATTAAATACCATCACCATATTCAAAACCGTGGTTGATACCATTAAAGTGTTGGTTCATATCCAATGATGGCTTTTCGCTTTCAGGTTTACCGACAATACGGGCTGGCACTCCAGCGGCTGTTGTATGTGGTGGAACAGAACGAAGTACAACTGAACCTGCGCCAATTTTGGCACCACGACCAATTTCGATATTACCCAGTATTTTCGAACCTGCTCCAATCATCACCCCTTCCCTGACTTTTGGATGACGATCACCCCCTGTTTTACCAGTACCACCAAGGGTGACAGATTGTAGGATAGATACGTCATTTTCCACTACCGCCGTTTCACCAATCACAATGCCTGTAGCATGGTCAAGCATAATGCCACAGCCAATCTTTGCTGCCGGATGAATATCAACGCCAAAAGACATCGAGATTTGGTTTTGCAGATAAATAGCCAGTGCTTTACGTCCTTCTCCCCATATCCAATGGGCAATACGATAGGCCTGCAAAGCATGAAACCCTTTGAGGTAAAGCAGAGGAGTTGAATATTTGTCCACAGCGGGATCACGTAAACGTACTGCTATGATGTCGCGAGCAGCAGAAACAATCATCTTTTGATCTGAGCTATAAGCCTCTTCTACGATCTCTCTAACAGCAATAGCCGGCATAATTGGCGTAGCCAGCTTATTAGCCAGCATATAACTCAAGGCACTACCAAGATTTTCATGTTTGAGTAACGTTGCATGAAAAAAACTGGCTAACATCGGTTCACATTCAGCCAGCGCTCTCGCTTCTGTTTTTATGTTCTTCCAAACTTCGTCCAATTCCTCTAGCGACATATTTTTTACTCTCACATTTAGAACCTATCTCATTAGATTTTTATTCAAGAGCGCACATCATCGCTCTCATCCTTTCTGGCTCTTCCTAATAATGCCTGAGCAGCTTCTTTCACATTTTTATTGCAATAGAGTATCTGATAGATTTGTTCTGCAATCGGCATTTCTACATTGGCACGATTAGCCAACGCACGTACTTCTTTGGTATTGCGGTAACCTTCAACAACCTGTCCAATCTGATATTGGGCTTCTTCGACACTAATTCCCTGCCCCAACATCATGCCAAAACGACGGTTACGTGATTGGTTATCAGTACAAGTTAAGACCAAATCGCCCAATCCCGCCATGCCCATAAAGGTTGAAGGATCAGCACCAAGCGCTGTACCAAGGCGACTCATTTCCGCCAATCCACGAGTAATCAAGGCAGTACGAGCATTAGCACCAAAACCCATACCATCAGATATTCCCGCACCAATGGCAATTACGTTTTTTACGGCGCCACCGAGTTGAACTCCAATAAAATCAGGATTTTTATAAACCCGGAAGCTTTTGCCACAGTGGAATAATTGCTGAAGTTCATCGCCAAAAGCAGATTCCGTCGCGGAAATAGCAATCGCAGTGGGCAAACCAGCCGCTAGCTCTTTAGCAAATGTTGGCCCAGAGAGCACCGCTAGCGGTATTTCATTGCCTAATATCTCACGGGCCACATCCTGTAATAACCGACCAGTATCCGCTTCCAAGCCTTTAGTTGCCCAGACGATGCGTGAATCAGGCCGTAGATGTGGCTTTACCTGCTTCAGCACTCCACCAAACACATGGCTAGGCACTACAACAAGAATATCGCGGCTCGCTGTTAGTGCTTTTATGAGGTCTGTTTCAAGCAATAAACTATCAGGAAAGGAAACATCCGGCAGAAATTCCTGATTACAACGCGCCTGTTGCAATGCCCCAATATGCTCTGGATTATGCCCCCAAAGTACAACATTATGACCATTACGAGCCAGCGTAATGGCTAATGAGGTGCCGTATGAGCCGGCACCGATCACTGTCATAGAAACAGTACTATTCATTAAGCTTCCTGTTCAGTTTGTTCACCACCCTGAGACTGTTCTGCCTGCTGTTGCAGATAGTTCATGAACAGGGCATCAAAATTTACTGGAGCCAGATTCAGTTGTGGGAAGGTACCACGGCTAACTAAGCTAGTGATGCATTCACGAGCATATGGGAACAGGATATTCGGACAGTATGCCCCCAAGCAGTGAGCCAACTGAGTTCCTTCGATACCGTCAATAGAGAAAATACCCCCTTGCTGTACTTCACACAGGAATGCCGCCTCTTCTCCCAAAGTCGCCGTTACAGTCACACGCAGAACAACTTCATAAACCCCTTGAGCTAACTCACTGGAAGCGGTATCCAGATCCAGTTTTACTTCCGGCTGCCATTCCTGCTGAAACACTTGCGGTGCGTTTGGTGCTTCAAAAGAGATATCTTTGGTGTAGATACGTTGGATCTGGAAAGCCATTTCTGTATTGCTTTGTTCTGACATAATAATTGTTACCTTTAGATGTCCTTATTAGATTTTTTATGTGAATGTCGCCATTCACGCCCAAAATGATTACTTTTTACCACGCGCCAACGGCAAGTTTTCACCTGTCCAACCAACCAAGCCCTCTTTCAAGGAACATACGCGTTCAAAACCAGCATGGATAAGATTTTCTGCCGGAGTACGAGATTCAGTGCCATTCGCAGAAACAACAATGACAGGCTGTTTTTTATGTTTTTCCAACTCAGCAAAATTGTTGTCTTTAATTTCAGAAGGAGTCAGGTTTAATGAACCAATAATATGCCCTTTGCGGAAATCTTCACGGGAACGTAAATCCACGACGATGGCTTCTTCTTTATTGATCAGATTAATAGCTTGAGCACGAGTTATCTCTTTGGTTTTAGAGAAGAAACCTCTCGTTGTAGTCACAATAACGGCAACCAGCAGTGCAATCCAGATGAGGCTTAAGGTCATATGCTGGTTAATAAATTGCATGATTTCTTGCAGCATGGGGGCAACAACTCCCGTTGGTTAATAACAAATATCTAAGGCTCCAGAGTATACCTTTGTGTTGCGTCAATTACAGCCAAATAGCACAAGCTCAATGCAAATTTTGCGGAGAGTTTCGAGAAAAAATAAAAATATCCTGAAAATGAAGCATATTAAGTACATGACCAGCATCTGCCCTGTCACACTAAATGTATGCAGGCATTTCAACGATAAGTAGGCTAATATGTTTATACTCGTTATCTTTCAAGTTGCCTCTTTGTTGGCTGCACTCGCTCACCCCGGTCACATCGTTATCTATGCTCCCGGGGATTCACTCCCTTGCCGTCGCGATGCATCTTGAAATCCATTGGGTATATTATTATTCAATTTCGATGTTAAGACAGCATTATCTGAAAGTGTAAAAAATCAGCGTAGCATCTGGTAACTCTTTGTTCATCATGAAATAATCTAGTGCATACAGTAGCAAGGTATATTTACAGAAATGGCTGACAACAAGGAAATACATAGCCGTAATTATCGGCGCAATCAGAACTCATGGCGAAATAATATCTGTGCCTCATTGTTCTATGCTTTCCTATTTGTTATTTTCAGCTTTAATACCTTTGCAAATCAAATTATCGCCAATAAAAATCAACTGAAAGATCTCCAACAAGACATCGCGGAGAAAGAGAAAAGTGTGCAACAACAGCAGCAAAAACGTAGTTCTTTGCTAAATCAGCTAAAAGATCAGGAAAATACCATTTCCAAAATTGGTCAATCCCTACACAACACTCAAACTCAACTCAGTAAGCTGAATAAAGAGATTACCGCTCTAGTCTCCAATATCAAAAAACTGGAAAAACAACAAAAAGCGCAACGAGATATGCTGGCACGCCAACTGGATGCCGCATTTCGTCAAGGGCAACATCAAGGGCTTGAACTCATGTTCAGAGGAGAGGAGGGTAAGAGAGGAGAGCGTATACTCGCTTATTATAGCTACCTTAATCAAGCCCGTCAGGACACCATTGTGCAACTTGAACAAACCGCCGTTGATTTAACTGAACAAAAAAAACTGGAGCAACAGAAACAGGAAGAGCAAAAGCAAGTTCTGACTGAGCAACAACAACAGAAACAACAAATGGAAGTAGCCCGCAACGCCAGGCAGAAAACCCTGACTGAGCTGGAGTCTTCCTTAAAGAAAGACCAAAAAAATCTCGCTGAACTAAAACAAAATGAAACCCGTCTGCGAGATAAAATCGCTAAGGCAGAACGAGAAGCGAAAGCACGTGCTGAACGAGAAGCCAAAGAAGCTGCCCGGGTCCGTGCTCAGATTGCAGCGAAACAGAAGCAAGCACAGAAAAAAGGTTCCAGCTACAAGCCAACTGAAGATGAGCGCGCACTAATGGCGCGTACCGGTGGCCTTGGCCGTCCGGCCGGTCAGGCAATCTGGCCTGTCCACGGTAAGGTGATACATGAGTTTGGTGAAGCGCTGCAAGGCGAATTACGCTGGAAAGGCATGGTAATTTCGGCCACAGAAGGTACTGAAGTCAAAGCGATATCCGATGGCCGGGTGCTGCTGGCTGACTGGTTGCAAGGCTATGGGCTGGTTGTCGTTATAGAGCACGGTAAAGGTGATATGAGTCTCTATGGCTATAATCAGAGTGCCCTGGTCAGTGTCGGTCAGCAAGTTCGTGCCGGACAACCTATTGCGTTAGTCGGTAACAGTGGCGGTCAGCAGCAACCGGCACTCTATTTTGAAATTCGCCGTCAGGGAAGAGCGGTAAACCCACAACCGTGGCTTGGGAGATAATCAGGTGAGACAACGCAAGTTCGCAAAACTCATTGGTACTACCGCCCTGTTACTTTTGAGCCTACAAGCCAGTGCTGCCCGTCTGGCTATTGTTATCGATGATTTTGGCTACCGTCCTCATAATGAAAACAAAATATTGCAGATGCCTGTTGCAATCTCTATCGCCATTTTGCCGGATTCACCACATGGCAGGGCAATGGCTGAAAAAGCATATAAACAAGGACGGGAAATCTTAATCCACCTGCCAATGGCACCTTTAAGTAAGCAACTGCTAGAACCGGATACTCTCCAGCCAACCATGAGCAGTGAAGAAATTGACCATATCATCCAACGTGCAATACAAAAAGTCCCTTATGCTGTAGGAATCAATAACCATATGGGCAGCGCGATGACTTCAAGCTTGCCGGGAATGCAGAAAGTGATGCGATCACTGTCTCGTTATAACTTCTATTTTCTCGACAGCGTGACGATTGGCAATACTCAGGCAACAAAGGCCGCGCAAGGCACACCTGTTCGCGTTATCCGCCGTGATATTTTTCTGGATGATGTGCAATCAGAAGCAGAAACCCGCCATCAGTTAAATCGCGCGATTTCCATTGCTCGTAAAAATGGTTCCGCTATTGCTATCGGCCATCCTCATTCAACAACCATTCGCGCATTACAACAGATGCTGCCAACGCTTCCTGCGGATATTGAGTTAGTCAGCCCAAGTAGGTTGTTAAGCGGCAAACCTGTTGGGGGTAATCACCATAAATGGGGCAAGCTGTGTGAAATAAAAGAGGCCCCCATTACAGTTACCAGCCAAGATTATCTGGCGGTTATTGGCGACACTCTGATTGATAATCCTATTGTGAACACGGTGAGCCGATATATCCAGAAACTAACTGGAGATAAGTCTCAGGATAAAACAGAATAGAAGCTCATTTTAAGAAATAGCCAATTATCTTGTTATTTCTATTTATTCGATAATAGCTTGCAATATTGCTAATGCCTTAAACAGGCGCTCAAAAACTAAAAGCGCCTGTCAATCTTAGTAGTAACTTTACTGATTAATCCCAGTTCAGAATAACTTTACCAGACTGCCCTGAACGCATGATGTCAAAGCCTTTCTGGAAATCATCAATAGAGAACCGGTGAGTGATAATGGGAGTCAAATCCAAACCAGACTGAATCAATGTCGCCATTTTGTACCAGGTTTCAAACATTTCACGGCCATAAATACCTTTGATAAACAAGCCTTTGAAAATCACCTGATTCCAATCAATTGCCATATCTGATGAAGGAATGCCCAACAACGCCACACGGCCGCCGTGATTCATGGTATTTAATAAGGTACGAAACGCCGCCGGAGCGCCGGACATTTCCAAGCCAACATCAAAGCCTTCCGTCATGCCCAATTCTGCCATGACATCGGTCAGACTTTCCTTGCTGACGTTCACCGCACGGGTGACTCCCATTTTACGTGCCAGCTCAAGGCGATATTCGTTAACATCTGTGATAACAACATGACGCGCACCAACATGTTTACAGACTGCCGCAGCCATAATACCAATGGGGCCTGCACCAGAAACCAGCACATCCTCACCAACCAGATCAAATGAAAGCGCGGTGTGAACAGCATTGCCAAATGGGTCAAAAATAGAAGCCAGTTCATCAGAGATGTTATCTGGGATTTTGAATGCATTAAATGCAGGAATAACCAGATATTGAGCAAAACAACCGGGGCGGTTTACCCCTACGCCAATGGTATTACGGCATAAGTGAGTGCGGCCGCCACGACAGTTACGGCAGTAACCACAAGTAATATGCCCTTCGCCAGACACTCGGTCACCAATTTTAAAACCCTTTACTTCCTGACCAATAGCAACGACTTCACCAACATACTCATGACCGACAACCATCGGTACAGGAATGGTTTTTTGCGACCAGTCATCCCAGTTATAGATGTGTACATCCGTACCACAAATCGCCGTTTTACGGATTTTGATCATCACATCATTGTGCCCCAACTCTGGCTCAGGCACATCAGTCATCCAGATGCCTTCTTCTGCTTTTAACTTTGACAATGCTTTCATAGAGATGCCTTATGCAATTACGTTCAATTGCTTACCAATTCGCGTGAACGCCGCAACTGCGCGTTCAATTTGCTCTTCCGTATGCGCTGCTGACATTTGCGTGCGGATACGGGCCTGATTTTTAGGGACTACCGGATAGAAGAAACCGGTAACATAAATGCCTTCTTTCAGTAATTCTGCGGCAAATTCCTGTGCCAATTTTGCATCACCTAACATGACCGGAATGATCGCGTGGTCAGCCCCTGCTAAAGTGAAACCTGCTGCTGTCATTTTTTCACGGAACAGGTTAGCGTTCTTCCACAGACGATCACGCAATGCATCTCCCTCTTTCAGCATATCCAGCACCTTAATGGATGCCGCGACAATCGCTGGCGCCAGTGAGTTAGAGAACAAATATGGACGTGAACGCTGACGCAACCACTCAACAACTTCTTTACGCGCTGCGGTATAGCCACCGGAGGCACCACCCAACGCTTTACCGAGTGTACCGGTAATGATGTCAATGCGATCCATTACGTCACAATATTCGTGAGTACCACGGCCATGAGCGCCAACAAAACCAACAGCATGGGAGTCATCCACCATAACCATTGCATCAAATTCATCAGCCAGATCACAGATAGACTTCAAATCAGCAATCACACCATCCATTGAGAACACACCATCGGTTGCAATCACAATATGACGTGCATTATCTGCTTTCGCTTGCTCTAATTGTGCTCTCAGTTCCTGCATATCATTATTAGCATAGCGATAACGCTTCGCTTTGCATAAACGGACACCATCAATAATAGAAGCGTGGTTCAACGCATCAGAGATAATGGCATCTTCCGGCCCAAACAGCGTTTCAAATAGACCGCCATTAGCATCAAAACAAGAAGAATAAAGAATGGCATCTTCCATACCCAAAAATTCCGCCAGTTTTCTCTCCAGCTCTTTATGAGTATCCTGAGTCCCGCAAATGAAGCGAACAGATGCCATACCAAAACCGTGGCTATCCATTCCCGCTTTAGCAGCCGCAATAAGATCAGGGTGATTAGCCAAACCTAAGTAGTTATTTGCGCAGAAGTTAATAACATAGCTGCCATCGGCTACAGCAATGTCAGCATTTTGTGCAGAAGTGATGATACGTTCATTTTTAAATAACCCTTCAGAATGGGCCTGTTCTAATTGTTCATTAATTTGCTGATAAAATGATGCTGACATTTATTTTCTCCTGATTTATAAATGAAGGGTCATTACACATTTTACTCATTGATCAGGCAACTGACGACTCTATCAGGCAGATAATATTAACTTTGCTGTACCCGTCACGCCATGCAACCTGAATAACCATAATATTTCAGTATATTCCCCTGCTTAAGCTGCTGTCGTCATGGATGTTAGATGTTATTATAGAAGCAATTTGCTTCATTAACCCGATTGTAGAGGTGAGTCGGATGATTATTGTCACTGGCGGTGCTGGATTTATTGGTAGCAATATTGTCAAAGCACTAAATGACGAAGGATATAAAGATATTCTGGTCGTAGATAATCTGAAAGATGGTACTAAGTTCATCAATCTGGCTGACTTGGATATTGCTGATTACATGGACAAGGAAGAGTTTATTGCCAGTATTCTGGCCGGTGATGACTTCGGTGATATTGACGCTATTTTCCATGAAGGCGCTTGCTCATCCACAACCGAGTGGGATGGCAAATATATGATGGATAATAACTATCAATATTCCAAAGAATTGCTGCATTATTGCCTTGAACGCGGCACTCCTTTCCTGTACGCCTCCTCAGCAGCAACCTATGGCGGCCGTACTGATAATTTTATCGAAGAACGTCAATATGAGAAACCGCTCAATATTTATGGTTACTCTAAATTTCTATTCGACCAATATGTCCGGGAGATCCTGCCTCAAGCTGATTCACAAATTTGTGGTTTCCGTTATTTCAATGTGTATGGACCACGTGAAGGGCATAAAGGCAGTATGGCTAGCGTTGCCTTTCATTTGAATAATCAAATCAATCAGGGACAAAACCCAAAACTATTCGCCGGCAGTGAAGGCTTTCAACGTGATTTTATTTATGTTGGTGATGCCGCTGCGGTTAATCTTTGGTTCTGGAAAAACGGCGTTTCCGGTATTTATAACTGTGGAACGGGTCGTGCTGAATCTTTCCAGGCGGTTGCAGATGCGGTTGTTGAATGCCATAAAGATAAATCTCTCACTGTTGAGCATATTGATTTCCCTGAACATCTGAAAGGTCGTTATCAGCGTTTCACGCAAGCAGATCTGACCAAACTTCGCGCGGCGGGTTATGATAAGCCATTCAAAACCGTTGCCGAAGGGGTAACGGAATATATGCATTGGCTCAATCAGGATAAGTAATCTACTCACTATGAAAATATTGGTAATCGGCCCCTCGTGGGTGGGTGACATGATGATGTCGCAAAGCCTTTACCGGACGTTAAAGGCTTTGCATCCTAATGCAGAAATTGATGTGATGGCTCCAGCCTGGTGCCGCCCACTGCTGGACAAAATGCCGGAGGTCAATCAAGCATTAGCTATGCCATTAGGACATGGCGCACTGGCATTGGGTGAACGCCGCCGTTTGGGGATCGCCCTGCGTGAACGTAAATATCATCGCGCTTATGTGCTACCCAATTCTTTCAAATCTGCCTTGGTGCCTTTCTTCGCCAATATTCCTCTGCGTGCTGGCTGGCGTGGTGAAATGAGATATGGATTGCTCAATGATATTCGTACATTGAATAAAGAAGCCTTCCCATTAATGGTTCAACGCTATGCCGCATTGGCTTACGATGCAAAACCCAGTAGTGCGGCAGAGCTGCCTCAACCATTACTTTGGCCTCAACTGGATGTCAGTGACGAAGATATTGCTGAATCCACCGCGGCATTCAATATTTCTGATCATCGGCCTATCATCGGTTTTTGCCCCGGCGCAGAATTTGGCCCGGCGAAACGCTGGCCGCATTATCACTATGCCGCGTTAGCTCAACAGCTTATTACTAAAAAGGGGTATCAAATTCTGCTCTTTGGCTCTGTCAAAGATCACGAAGGTGGAGAGGATATCCGCAACTCACTGACTAAAGAAGCCTGTGAACACTGTATCAATCTTGCCGGACAAACCTCTCTTGAACAGGCAGTCAATATTATCGCGGCCTGTGATGCCATTGTGACCAACGATTCTGGCTTGATGCATGTTGCCGCAGCACTTAATCGCCCTCTGGTTGCGCTTTACGGCCCAAGTAGCCCAGATTTTACTCCACCATTATCCGATAAAGCGGAAGTTATCCGTCTTATTACTGGCTATCATAAAGTCAGAAAAGGTGACAGTGCACATGGCTATCACCAGAGTCTGATTGATATTCAGCCAGAGCAAGTTATCACTTCTCTAGAAAAATTATTACAAGCGGAGAACCAGAGTTAATGCGGGTTTTATTGGTCAAAACTTCTTCTATGGGCGATGTCCTCCACTCGCTCCCTGCACTGACTGATGCAGAAAGAAACTTACCTGACGTCCGTTTTGATTGGGTAGTAGAGGAAGGTTTTGCTCAAATCCCCGGCTGGCATAGTGCGGTTGATCAAATTATTCCTGTTGCTATTCGCCGCTGGCGTAAAAACTGGTTTAGCCCAGAAATTCGTGCAGAACGTCGTTTATTCAAAGAAAAATTAAAATTACATCAATATGATGCCATCATCGATGCTCAAGGGTTATTAAAAAGTGCATTTCTGGTAACCCGACTCGCTTATGGTCCTAAACATGGTTACAACCGCAAAAGTATCCGTGAGCCATTAGCGAGTTTTTTTTATGATTGCTGTCATGCGGTCAGCAAGCAACAGCACGCCGTAGAGCGCATTCGAAAACTGTTTGCTGTCAGCCTGGGTTATACCAAACCGGCGGCACAGGGCGATTATGGGATTGCCAGTCACTTTTTAAAGCAGAAATTAGAAAATCAGGGCGATTATCTGGTTTTTCTCCATGCCACCACTCGCGATGAAAAACATTGGCCGGAAAGCCATTGGAGACAACTTATTGCTGAAATTCAGCCAACGGGTATGAAAATTAAGCTCCCTTGGGGCGCAGAACATGAATACCAACGTGCGCTGAGACTGGCGGAAAACTTCTCTCATGTGGAAGTATTACCAAAGCTGACTTTGGCACAAGTCGCCCAAGAGTTGGCCGGTGCAAAAGCGGTTGTTTCCGTTGATACTGGCCTGAGCCATCTCACTGCCGCATTGGATCGCCCTAATATCACGTTGTTTGGTCCGACAGATCCAGGACTCATTGGTGGTTATGGCAAGGAACAAATATCTTTAAAAGCGGAAGATGGGAATATCAAAAGTATTACACCATCGAAAGTATTAGCTCATCTTCAAAAAAATATAGCTGATTAATTATTAAATCTGAGGCGTTTCTGGCAGACGCCTATTTCACCCAATTTGGGCAGTATTATCTGCCCAAAATTATACCCGTCATCTTTCAAGTTGCCTCTTTGTTGGCTGCACTCACCCCGGTCACATCGTTATCTATGCTCCCGGGGATTCGTTCCCTTGCCGTCGCGATGCATCTTGAAATCCATAGGGTATAAGTGAATCTCTATTTTATTAATCGTGATGACTTCTTAAATTGATAATATTCAGCCAATGTCATTCCTCGAACCTGTGGCTGTAAGTAGTTAAAGAGTGCCTCCAGATCTTGATAAAGTAATTCAATCTGTTCTTCATTTTTAAATGTCGGGCTACCACCAGGCATAAATTCAGATGAATGCAACATAAATTCAATATAATCACTGCCTTCTGCTAATGTCTGTTGGACAACTTTTTTCATTTGTTCCAAATTGCCTCCTTTTGGTCTTAACCAGTTAACAGATGGAGAACGCTGTTTCCCTCGTAAGCTATCATATTTCTGTTTAAGGAAATTCATCAGCGCAGAGTGCTTATATTGAATACTCATAGGAACTTCCAGCAAAGAAGAGTCACCTTCTTTAGCAATATTCTGCAAATCCACAAAATAGGCATAAGATGGAAAGTGACGATAATCAGTTCCACCGTTGCCATTAGGATCGCCTTTGGTGAAACGCCAATTAACCCGTGGTGTTACTGAACAATCGACTTGATAACCATATTCCACCAGCAATTCAGCATAATATTCATTAAATGCCCAACGACCTGCCCGATGGCTTAATATTTTAATCTGTAGTTTGTCTTCCAATAACTTAGTCATCAGATCAATTTTGGCTCTAACTTGTTCTTTTGGAAATTCAATCAGATAAGGTTTATAATGCATGTCATCGTCGGTAAGAGGAACAAGTGGTGGATTATTCCAGGCATGTAAATGCATACCAATTTCCCCCTGTCCTCTGGCAATAACATCTTTAGCAAATTCAATATATAAATCATCCATTGCCATTTCATAGTTCGTCAACCAAACTGGCTTAAAACCAAAACGTTCACATAAGCGCTGAAATCTTGGTAAATAATGAGTATTTTTTGTCGAGATCTGACCGTGATTTTGCCACAGGTCATCACCCTCAGTATCAATAGTGATAATAAATGCAGGTCGAGTCATCAGAATATGCCCACAATAGAATAAAATGATGGTTTTATAGTACGCAGATCTATGAAATAGTGCAATTATCTTATCATATATATAGCAGTTCTATATCTCATTAAATCCTATATTTCGTATCTAATCTTATCAATAAAAAAACGCTATGAAATGTTAGAACTTTCGGGAAATTGTTTTTTCTTCTATTAAGTTCTCTTAATTTCTGGAACTTTTTTTATCCATTAACTTATCCTAATAACCAAACTTGAAAAGTACATATAACCATTCTTACTTCTTCATTAAGGATAAATATTTTGCCAAAATAATATCTAAATCAAACTTCTTATACATATCCTTGGTAATTACAGGCGGTTCATAATAGACAAACTTCATTTTTTCTGCAAACGAATCAACTGTCAGTTCTGATTTATATTTTTCCAACTCACCAACCATAATTTCATTAACGCCACCTGGGCACATCGTGCTGACAATGGGGGTATCACAAATCAACGATTCAATTAACACATTCCCTAATCCTTCACTGTCAGAACTCAAAACAACCGCTTTAGCTCCACGGATAACAGGTAATGGATTTTCAAGGAATCCCGTTAAAATAACTTTAGACTGTAAGTTTAAATCCACAATCTTCTGCTTTATCTGTTGAGTAATAGCCTCATCTCCGTGGCCAACAATCAATAATTTACATGGAATATCTGCTTTTGCAAACGCTTCTAATAAACGATCATGCCGCTTAACCCGGTGAAATCTACCAACATGTAATAAATAGGTTTCATCCGAATATAGGTTATTTTGCAGAGATTTTTCTTTAATATCTGGGATGTTGAAAGGGTTATAAATCGTCACTATTTCATTAGGCGTAAGTAACAAATTATTCTTTAAATCTTTCCCTACAGCATCAGATACACAAATTAAATTCCGGTTATTATATGTCCACTTGATTTTTTGTTTCTTGATCCAGCGAGATAATCCCGTCTTATTACCAAGATATGAGTTTGAAAATACGCCATGAATACAAAACCATACATTTAACCCCGCTAACACTTTTGATTGCACGACAATACGATCAGTTTTATGCAAGTTTGAGACAATCAGCGTAGGGATTCCCTTGCGAAGAAAAACTTTTTCTAAAACCTTATCCATAGATTTAGCCCTACGGCAAATCTCAGTCTGTCTTCTAAAAGGCCCTCTGTATCCATCAACATCAATGATCAGTTCAATACCACTCGGTACTGAATATTCACATTTCTCTGCCAAAGAGAGCAGCGTAACATCATATCCTCTCTGTTGCAGGCCATCACAAAGCCGGATAGTGACATTTTCCGCACCGCCTCCAGGTAATCCATCAATGATAAATAATATATGTCCTTTCATGATGATGAGAGCACCTTTTCGTATAATCCAATGAGCTGTTGTGATAAATGTTCCGGTGTATAACAGAGTATTCCTGTTCTCGCTAATTCTGACATTTTATTATTCAAATGATCCGAAGGCGTATTCTGAATAGCTTCCGTAATATCTGAAACAGCCAAAGCATCACATACAAACCCGTTATTCCCAGAGGTAATAAATTCAGCACCACCACATGTCGTACTGGTTATTACCGGAAGCCCGCAAGCCATTGCCTCCAGTATCACATTTGGAAACGGATCATATAAGGTCGGTAGCAACAAACCATCTGCAAGCTGATAAAAAGGCAATGTCCTTTTCTGGACTCCCATAAACCTAATGCGCTCATTACATCCCAGTGAATTAGCTAACTGCTTATATTTCTTCTCTTCTTTATCCTGCCCCACAACTATTAAATAAGCATCAGTTGCACTCACTGCCTGAATCGCGGCTTTTAATCCCTTTCGCTCAAACCCCGAACCAACATAAATTAAACATTTAGCCTGCAAGGGAAGGTTATGCTCTTTCCTTAATTGTGTTCTCTGAGATTCCGTTGCCGGGAAAAATTGTTTATTGTCTATCGAATTATAAATAACCGATATTTTTTCCTCAGAAAGCCCAAAATCCGTCATGACCTCCCTTTTTACCATTTCCGAGTTACAAATAACCATTTTTAATTCCGGTGCAGAATACATCTTTTGCTCAGCATCCATCACATAACGATGGTAACGACTCGTAAAAAGTAATTTGCTCCGCCAAGGAGATAAAACACGCGCACGCTGCTGTAGCCAGCGCTGATGAACACCGTCACCCGCACGATAAATATCACAACCGGCAATGCGTTCATGACTTTGAACAAGATCAAATTGCTCTTGTTCCCATATTGTTTTGGCAGCTTTGGCAAATCCTCTCTCACGGCTGATGCGCCCCCATTTATGAGGATTTGCTAAATGAACATGCCAATCAGGATTAACGTCTCCCTGCCAGGAACGCGTAATAACGTTAAGCTCCAAATTTTCATTCCCTAAAGCCTCTAAGGCACGGGAGACAAAACGTTCTGCACCACCATCCGGACGATATTTCTGCCGAACAATCGCAAGACGTACTAATTTCATAATAAATTTCTCCGGGCGGCAGCAATAACCATCTCACTGGGAATGACATTCAGATAACGTATATCCGTTTTAGTATCAACATCATCAGGATCAGGTAAATCACCATAATCACCAGCCCAAATAACTTCACCTTTCGCTTCCCACGGACGCCAGAATACTAACTTTGATGGCCCAAATAAAGCGATACCCGGTGTTTTTAACGCAGCTGCCATATGCATAGCAACAGAATCCATCCCGATGAATAAATTGGCCCCATCAATCAGCGCTGCAAGTTGAGGCAAAGTTAATTGGCCGGCAAAAGAAATCACTCTCTCTTTTGGGCAATTTGATAAAATCTTCTCTACCATCTCTTCCTCCTTACGATCTGGCCCGGAGGTAACAACGATTGCCCAACCATCAGACTGCAATGCATTAATCGTTTCGCTCATCTTTTTTTCATCCCAACATTTAAAAAACCAGCGGGATGTTGGCTGCACAACAATATATTTTTGATCTACACCATGCTTATCAAGAAGCATCAAAACAGCCTCTTTATCCTGCTGGCGGTAACTCATCGTCACTGTAGTGTTGATTAACGGAAGATTTAACAGCGAAAGAGCTGACAAATTTTGCTCAACAATATGCAAAAACTGACTATGCTCTGTCAGCACAAGATTTGTGAAACATTTTTTCCAAAATAGGCTGCGTCGTTTTGCTAAATCAAACCCAATACGCACTTTTGCGCCAGTAAATCGGGTCAAAAATGCACTATACCATTGATCAGTAAGATTAATAACCAGGTCGTATTGACGATGCCTTAATCGTTTAAGCAATCTCCATTCATGACCCAAATGTGTTTTAATTCCCTGTTTCTTCCATTGTCTATCTATAGAAAATAGATTAGCCACAGCAGAAAAATCAGCCAATATTGGTTCGGTTTCTTTGTAGAGTAAAACATCAATTTCCACCGCTGGATAATTATCCTTAAGGGTATTAATAACTGGTGTAATTAATAATACATCACCATGATGTCGTAACTTTATTATTAGAATACGGTCAAATTGAGTGTGTAATTTACTCATTGCATTCCCAGTATAAAGATACAGATAAAAGAGAAAACTGCCGCAACCATGTGCAGAAGCTGCAAAAAATCCACTCTACCTTCACATATAATAGAAGCACGATCTTACGCAAAAATCCTAATTTACCTCTCCAATTCTGTTCAGATCCTAGAAGCCATACGCATTTTCATACTTTCTTTGAAGCAATGTGATACTATTGACACTAATTTATATAAGTGAATTTGATAGAATGTTACTGCGTTTATATCAGGTACTTCTCTACCTTATCCAACCTCTGATTTGGTTGCGTTTATTGCTCCGCAGCCGCCAAGCCCCTGCTTACCGTCAGCGCTGGGGTGAACGCTACGGTTTCTGTGCCGGTAAAGTTGCCGCTGGAGGCATCCTGCTCCATTCTGTTTCCGTTGGTGAAACGTTGGCCGCCATCCCTTTAGTCAGAGCCTTGCGCCATCACTATCCTTTTTTACCGATTACCGTGACAACGATGACGCCAACGGGTTCAGAAAGAGTGCTTTCTGCTCTGGGAAATGATGTTCATCACGTCTATTTGCCATACGATCTCCCCGGTTCTATGGAGCGCTTTCTCAATCAAGTTAATCCAAAGTTAGTCATTATTATGGAAACAGAACTTTGGCCTAATCTGATTTTCCAACTTCACCAACGTAACATTCCTCTGGTCATTGCTAATGCCCGTTTGTCTGCACGTTCCGCTGAGGGATATCAAAAAGTAGGGAATTTCATAAAAACAATTTTGCGCAGCATTACCTTAATTGCCGCTCAGAATCCGGAAGATGGTGAACGTTTTGTTGAGCTGGGTCTAAAACGCTCTCAACTGACTATCACTGGCAGTTTGAAATTCGATATCTCAGTAACACCTGAATTGGCAGCCAAAGCAGTGACATTACGGCGCCAATGGGCTGCTCGCCGTCCTGTCTGGATAGCCACCAGCACCCATGATGGAGAAGAGAGTATTATGCTAGATGCTCATTGCAAGTTACTGAAACAATGTCCAAGCCTGCTGCTGATCCTAGTACCACGCCACCCTGAACGTTTTATTAAAGCTGAAGAATTAACAAAGAAAGCCGGACTCAGCTATATTCTTCGCAGTTCTGATAAAATCCCTGACGCCAATATTCAGGTAGTTATCGGCAATACGATGGGAGAACTGATGCTGCTCTATGGTATTGCCGATCTGGCTTTTGTTGGTGGCAGCCTGGTTGAGCGTGGCGGCCACAACCCGCTAGAAGCGGCAGCCCATGCTATTCCGGTGCTGATGGGTCCTCATACCTTTAACTTTAAGGATATCTGCACCAAGCTGAATCAGGCTAATGGTCTGATTACCGTTACGGACAGCCACTCTTTATTCACCGAGATCAATAGTTTACTGACTGACGAAGATTATCGTCTGTATTATGGTCGCCACGCAGCAGAAGTACTGCATGAAAATCAGGGGGCTCTTCAACGTCTACTTAAACTGCTGGAACCCTATCTCCCACCTCGGAGCCACTGAATGAGTGACAAAAAACGTCTTTCCGTTGTCATGATCGCTAAGAATTCAGCGGATCTGATAGCAGATTGTCTGACCTCAGTCCGTTGGGCTGATGAAATCATCGTACTCGATTCTGGTAGTTCAGACGATACCTGCCAAATAGCACAGGCAATGGGTGCAAAAGTATTCTCCAATACTCACTGGCCGGGATTTGGTCGTCAGCGTCAGCTAGCTCAGCAATACGCTTCTGGCGATTATATTTTTATGATCGATACTGATGAACGCGTAACATCAGAACTCAGAGCATCCATAGAACAGACTCTGGCACATATTGATAACAATAAAGTCTACAGTTGTGCCCGCCGTAACTTGTTCCTTGACCGCTTTATGAAACACAGCGGCTGGTACCCAGATAGGGTCATTCGTCTCTACGCCCGTGATCGTTATCAATACAATGATAATCAAGTTCATGAATCCCTTGAAACTCATGGCGCTCCAGTCGTTATTTTGCAAGGGGATTTACTTCATCTTACTTGCCGTGATTTGATGGAATTTCAGAGAAAACAGCTAAATTATGCTAAAGCCTGGGCAGAACAGCGCTATGAACAAGGTAAACAGTGCGGTTATTTCTCAATTTTCAGTCACACTTTTGGGGCTTTTTTTAAAACCTGGCTGTTGCGAGCTGGCTTTCTTGATGGTAAACAAGGGTTAGTATTGGCTATTGTCAATGCTCAATATACGTTTAATAAGTACGTCGCATTGTGGGAAAAGAGACAACAAAAGGGTAAAAATTGATGAAAACCAAAGCCATTTATCCCGGAACATTTGATCCTGTTACCTACGGTCATATCGATATCGTCACCCGCGCCGCAGATATGTTTGACCATGTTCTATTTGCTATTGCCAACAGTGCCAGAAAGAATCCTATGTTTACTCTGGATGAGCGCATTACCCTGGCAAAAGAGGTGACCTCACATTTGGATAATGTAGAGGTGGTAGGTTTTTGTGAATTGATGGCTAATTTCGCCAAAAAACAGCAAGCCAATATCCTTATCCGTGGCCTTCGTTCAGTATCTGATTTTGAGTATGAATGGCAGCTTGCCAATATGAACCGCCACTTTATGCCAGAATTAGAGAGCGTTTTTCTGCTGCCATCACAAAATCTCTCGTTTATCTCTTCATCCTTGATTAAAGATGTCGCTCTCCACGATGGCGATATCTCATCATTCCTGCCAGAACCTGTCGCCCAAGCCATGCTAAAAAAACTGGGCAAGTAATTTACTCCGTTCACTGGAGGCGGCACAAAGTAGAATATTCCCTATGCAACGCCTCCTAACTATCCGATATCAACTAATACTGACAGTGACGGCAAAAGAAAGTACCGCGCTGCCCAAGCTTAATACTCTCTATTTTTTCACCACAAATTCGGCATGGTTCTCCTGCTCTGCCATAAACAAACAATTCCTGAGCAAAATAGCCCGGTTTACCATCAGATTGCAGGAAATCTCTGAGTGTCGTACCACCCCGCTCAATAGAGCGTTGTAGAACCGTCTTAATCGTTTCCGCCAGTAAATTAGCTTCACGCTCAGTTAAAGTATGCGCGGGACGATCTGGCTGAATATGGGCAGTAAACAACGCTTCATTTGCATAGATATTACCAACGCCAACAACCAGTTTGTTATCCATTAGCCAAGGTTTAATCAAGGTTTTTTTATTACTTGATCGGGTGTAGAGATAAGAACCATTAAAATCATCAGAAAGTGGCTCAGGCCCTAAATGAGCCAATACCGAGCACCGCTCAAGATCATCACTCCATAACCACGCACCAAATCGTCTGGGATCGGTATAACGCAAAACCTTACCATCTGCCATCACTAAATCCACATGATCGTGTTTCTCCGCAGGGCGTTCCTCTGGCAAGATACGCAAGCTGCCCGACATCCCCAAATGGACAATAATCCAACCACTTGCCAGTTCAATCAGCAAATATTTGGCCCGGCGTTGAATGCTAAGCACAAGCTGGTCACTCAACTTCATAATTTCTTCCGCCACCGGCCAACGTAACCGACCATTCCTGACTACCGCATACTGGATCACATTCCCTACCAGATGTGGCTCTATTCCCCTCCGGCTGGTTTCTACTTCTGGTAGTTCTGGCATGGTGATAACTCCTAACTATGTATATTGCTTAAACTCTATTGCATCTGAGCAGATTAAGATAATCTTTTCATGTATTATTTCCAACTAAACTCAACAGAAATGAAAGCAGATTGATGAATATGTTTAATATTAAAAGTCATGATAAAAGGTCATTATGGAATTTATCCATCATTGGGATTTATATAGCCCTTGTTTATCTACCTGATATAACGAGATATAAAAATCTGGTTATCGTGCTTATTGGCATTACAGCACTAACCTACCTAGTGACAGATTTTCGTCAAGTGATGCGCTCCATGCGTAATTCACTGTTTCTATCCATTCTATTATTCATCGTAGCAATGTTCTATTCAGTAGCAATTTCCGTCAATCCTGCATTGAGTTTTCAAGAGATGAATAAACCTATCTTAAATGGGCTATTATTGTTCAGTTTTACTTTTCCTGTGGTACTGTACAAAGAAAATAAAGAAAGTATTGCCAAGATGATTCTGTACTCATTTGCCATTGGTATGCTAGCAATATGCCTAACTGATATTGGCAAATACATTATTAACTACAATAAAGGTGAAATGCCTTTTACTAACTTCAACCACCGAGAATTTTCTTACGGTTTTATTTTCTATTTTCCGGTCTTACTTTGTACTTGGGCATTGTGGAAGAAACATACCTTAGTGAGTTGGCTGATACTGGCTGTTGCTTCCGCTATCAGTCTGTTTTTGTTATTAGGTACCTTAGCTCGTGGCGCTTGGGTCGCCATTGCCGTCATCACTGCTTTTATCATCATCATTAATCGGGAATGGAAGCTGACCATAATAGCGAGTTTAATCCTTAGTTTTTCAGTTGTGCTTTCTCACACTACGATAATAACTAATGAAAATACTCAATTATTATTTTGGAAACTTACTCAAACTGATAGCAGCCATCGTTATAAAAATGGCACACAAGGGACTGCTTTTGAGTTGATTCTAGAGAACCCGATTAAAGGCTACGGTTATGGCAATAAAGTCTATCATAAGGTCTACAATGAACGAGTTGCTGACTATCCAGACTGGATATATCGCACATCCATCGGCCCCCACAATATCTTTCTGGCACTCTGGTTTGCCGGTGGAATCATTGGTTTGATTACCACTTTACTGATGACCTTCTCAGCGCTGTACACAAGTAGCCATATTATTAGCCGTAACAATGGTGTAATAAAGCAGGCCAGTATTATTCTACTGACGGGATTTATCGGATTGTTTATTGTCCGAGGAGCCTTTGAAAATACCTATATCAATGAAATAGGTATTCTATTCGGCCTGATGATTGCTCTATATCAGCAGAAAAACGATTAACCAGATATCTCAGCTATATTATCAAACCGATTATTATGCAGAAATATCCTTTGATATTGTCTGCATAATAAGCTTTGCTCTCTGCTCCCAATTAAAACGCTCTATCACCAACATTTTTGCATAACTAACTTGTGACTTAACTTTTTCTGGATTATCCCTCAGTAACTGAATCTGTTGAGCAAAACTTTCTGCATTCTCACTGTCAGCAAAACTGACCGCATTTTCATCAGCCACATCACGAATAGAAAGAAAATCAGAGATAACCACAGGCTTATCCATCGCCATATATTCAAATAATTTTAGTGGCGAAGTATAGCGACTGCCAATGCTGGTTTTAGTTAATGGCAACAGACAAATATCATTATCTGCAATTATCTGAAAACGTAATTTAGGTTGAATAAACCCAAGAAAATTGATTTTATCGCCAACCCCCATTTGCTGAGCAATCTGCCGCAATTGCTGAATTTGCCCTGGTTCACCACCAGCAATATTCAATACTGCATTCTCAAGGTAAGCCATCGCTTTGATCGCCGTTGGAACACCTTTCCAACGATGCAAGCTGCCCAAATAAAGGATCTGAGTTGGTAATTCACCGTCGCCTGATACACGTTTATCTAATGACATCGACTCGACTGCCAACATGTCCACACCATCTGGCGCAATAACTATTAGCGTGCTGACATTATATTCACTAATAATATCATCACTGAGTAACGACGTCAGAACGAAAATAATCCTGGACTGACGATAAACAAAGTGTTCAATTTCTCTCAGCTTCTGATATTTACGCTGATTTTTATTTTCACTTAAATCATGCGATTCTTTAAATGATTGGGCAAAAATCTCATGACTTTCAAAAAATAGCGGAATTTCTGGATGTTCACACAATAAATACTTTGCCATTTTCAGATTACGGGTAAAAACGGCATCTACCCCATTTCTCTTCAACCAATGGGAAACCTGGAAATAGAACATTTTTTGGGTATTGAATGGAAAATACCATTTACGCCGGATATTGCGTAAAGATATCAGTCTAACTGATGGTGATAATGGGCGCCCCAAGATCTCTTCTGCGGTATTTTTACCTTCAGGCGTAACCAGATATACGCAGGCTCCTTGGCGAGCAAACGCATCAACATTCTGCAAAATTTGCAATGATGCTACCCGATAATCAGGAACCGGGTAGGGATCAATATAAGCAATCTTCATTATTTATCGCTTTCAGTAAACGATTTGCCGAATGCTCCCAGGTATACATTGTTTCAATCCGTTGACGAGCTGCTTTTCCCATTTTTTGCCCCCTGTCTGGTTGAGACAATAAAAAATTAACCGCATCGGCAATTGCTGAAGCATCGCCTGGCGTGACTAAAATACCCGAATTATTTTCGTTACCGACAACTTCAGGTATGCCTCCAATATAACTAGCAATCACCGGTCTGCCACACGCCATCGCTTCCGCAATTGTGATACCAAACGCTTCATCACCAATACTGGGGAAAATCCCGGCATCACCAGCAGCATAATATTCAGGCAACTGATCATGTCCTACCGGTGGATGGAAAATTATCTGTTTTTCCAGCCGTAATAGCGCAACCCGCTTTTCTAAGCGTTTCAGATCTTCACCTGACCCGATGATCAGCAATTTAACATCTTTATCCTGTAGCTGAGCCATTGCATCAATAGCAACATGCATGCCTTTCCAGCCAACCAACCTGCCGGCAAAGGTCAGCAAAAATGTTTTATCACTGATCCCAAGACGAGTTCTGACAGAAGAGTCTATCGGCCTGAATTTATTAATATCAACACCATTGTAAACCACCTTCGGGAATTGTTTAAAATGGTGCTGAATCTGCCAGGCATTAAAATGGCTGCATGCCACCCAAGCTGAAATTCGCTTACTCAGCTTTCTGTCACCCTTGAAAAAACTGGTGCCGCCGCTCATATAGCAAAATTTAGTACGGCTCTCTTTTGGCATCATTCGAGGCCAGAAAAAATCAAATGGCTTAGTCAGAATAACCCAGTCAAAATCCTCAGTAACAACTGTATCGCGAGCATGGCGAGCAAATGAGTAACGTTCAATAATACGTTGAAAACGTCGACCAATGTTAATGACTTTCTCCCTGGGAATAAATGGAAAAGTGTGAACCTGGATTGCTCTCCCATTGAGTTCTGGTTGAACATCACCCTTTCCACCAAAAATATGGATCTCATGACCGGCATCAGCCAACGCTTTCGCAAGTTCCCAGACTGCCGTCTGAATACCACCGTAAGACATAGTTACCGTGACATCAACCAAACCTATTTTCATCTTTTCTTCCTGACAACTTAGTTTCTAGTAACTTTTGCGTTGCCTGCCAGACTTGTTCAACAGATATTGCAGACATCGAGTCTTTGCGTGTGGCTTGCATATAGTGAACCGGATGTTCAATAACCACCAAATGCGAATGCTGTTGAGGTGCCAAAAAGCGGCCTGGGTGGAAACTATGATACATAGCAACCATCGCGCCGGCTAAGTGTGTCGGCCCTGTATCAACACCAATGTACAAATCAAGTTGACTCATTATTGCTGCATTCTGTCGCATTGTCAGTCTACCAACCAATGAAGTACACTTTTCAGCCCCTAACCTTTTTGCCAGTGACTGTGCAGCAATTTTACCGTCAACACTGCCTAATAACATAATATGTGACTGGGGATAACGGCTACAAATGTGTTGCGCTAATTGGTAAAAATGTTCAATCGGCCAATCACGATAAGCTTTTGCCGGGAAACTTTGTAACTGAAAACCAATCAGGAGCTTGTTCTCTAAATGATATTGCCGTATAAAACCACCAGCAAAGTGTAACTCCTTTTCACTCACACAATAATTCAACCGCCAGTCATTGACCTCAACATCTACCGCGCTAGCAAGCATGGCCCGTTCCTGTTGAGCTGGCATCAACACCTTTGGCTTTTCCACAGCCAGCCAATCAGATCGCAACGCGGACTTATCTGAAAATGAAACCGTTAAGCGTGATTTACGTTTCGCATACTGCAATAAAGGTTTATCGTCACTATATACTAAAGCCAGATCATAATGTTTACGGGTAAACCAACCACACCATTTTGCCTTACCTTTCGAAAAAGCAGTCAATTTATTGATATCACTTGTATTTTCAAGGATCTGTTTAGTCCTTTTATGAGCCATAACATCAATATTCGCATTAGGCCATTTCTGCTTTAAAGCACGGATCACCGGCGTTACCAGTAAGGTATCACCGAAACGTGCTATAACAATGACCAGAATATTCTTGGTCTGCATAAGACAATTATCTAATTAATCTGCCATAAGATTCAACAAAATATACAAAAAAACCATTTTGTATACGATTGACCACAACAAGGTGATTTAACTAATAATCAACTTTAAAGTAATTTAATATCAATAAGTTGAACATTACCTAAAACCATAAGCCAAAGAATAAGGACCAGAATAAATCCTAAATAATGTTAACGTTTTTTACCTTTAATGCTGTGAAAAAAGATATTTTCCATTTTATCCAACATATTATCCATGCCAAATAAAGCCATTGCACGCTCTAATGAAGAATGACTGAATTGCAAACGCAATTCATTATTATGAATCAACAACTCTAAACTTTTCGTCAATAACTCTGTATTTCTGGGTTCCACGATATAACCCGTTTCACCATCAACTACCGCTTCGGTAATTGCACCAACGGAGGTTGATACAACAGGTATCCCACACGCCATTGCTTGCATAATGCCTTGTGGCACGCCTTCATTACCAAAAGAAGGTAATGCAAATAAATCCATCGCATTCAAACAATCAGGAACATCCTGACGGTTACCTAAAAAAATGACACTGTTTGACAAACCTTCTCGCTTTACTAAAGGTTCCAATGATTTACGTTGTGGACCATCACCAACAAACAACAGTTGCCAATCAGGATATTTCTGGTGCAGAACTTTCCAGCTTTCCAACAGATAGCGATGCCCTTTCCAGGTTCTCATGGTCGCAACAACACCTAATGTCGGTCTATCTTGAATCCCAATCCGTTGACGGCAAACTTTCTTATCTTCCGGTCGGAAACGATCTAAATCGATGCCGGTAGGCACTGATGTCATATGCTGTAATGGATAACGATTATTGGCATGCAGATGTTGGCGTAGTTTCTCACCTGTAGTCGCAATATGCCGGCACGCTTTCAGATACAACCAACGAGTTGATATTGAATTAGAAACATGAGTAGAAACATGCCTGGTTCTAACCATTGGCGGCATATGCCTTAACGTTGCACAAGCCACAGCAACCAACCATGCATCCGTCGAGCTATGTGTATTAATAACGTCAAATTGACGGCCTTCTTTTTTCAACCAACGACGCATAGCAAGAAAGCAGGACAGCCGCTTTTTTTCAATCGGCAGGGCTACGGCCGGCACACCATAAGATTTTGCTTCACGGTAGATATTAGAACTAGGACAACAGACAATAACCACCTTGTGTCCACGTTTTATCATTCCTTGGGATTCCGTCAGGATTCGGATCTCCTGACCACCCCAACCACAAGATGATTCTGTATGTAAAATATTTAATTTTTCTTTAGTCATTTCGGTTTCATATCCAGCCTACCGGAAGGCGTTAGTATAGCGAAACAGTATCTTACGTCTACGAATAACAGGATATATACCCGTCATCTTTCAAGTTGCCTCTTTGTTGGCTGCACTCGCTCACCCCGGTCACATAGTTTGCTATGCTCCCGGGGATTCACTCCCTTGCCGTCGCGATGCATCTTGAAATCAATAGGGTATATATGAAATGTAGAGAAGAATCAGTGAATATCTGTTAAAACTCTTCAGACAACAAAAAACCCAGCCTAGGCCGGGTTTTTATCAAATCAACCAAAATTATTTAATCTTGGCTTCTTTATACATAACATGCTGACGAACAACTGGATCAAATTTTTTCATTTCCAGTTTCTCAGGCATAGTACGCTTGTTCTTCGTAGTGGTATAGAAGTGACCAGTACCAGCCGAAGAAACTAGCTTAATTTTATCGCGAATACCTTTAGCCATTTTTCAGCTCCTTAGTACTTCTCACCGCGGGTACGAAGCTCAGCCAAAACTGCATCGATACCCTTCTTATCAATCACACGCATACCTTTAACAGATACACGCAGAGTCACAAAACGCTTCTCGGACTCAACCCAGAAACGGTGGGAATGCAGGTTAGGCAGAAAACGACGCTTAGTCGCATTCAATGCATGAGAGCGGTTGTTACCACTCATCGGGCGTTTGCCAGTAACTTGGCAGACTCGGGACATGTCTATTCTCCAAAAATCAAATCAGCTCGAGCTTTGTATTGGGTATGGCCGCCTCGTCAGGCTTAGGAGCCCATCTCAGCAAATTCCACTGAAAAGACTCACATTTACTCAGAAAATGTGCTGAGATAGGCTCTTCTCGCCAAACCAAAGATCCTCAAAGGTGGCGTAGTATACGCCCTCAATCGCTGACGCTCAAGTCCCGCACAACCAAAGATCCATAAGGATCTTGAAAAAGTTAGCTAAATCCATCCTCGCTCAGCAAATGAAACACAACATTGCCGGCCAATAACCAGATGATCCAGCACTTTTACACCAACCAAATTACAGGCATCAATCACTTTATCTGTAACAATCTTATCTGCCAAACTTGGCTCCGCATGACCTGATGGATGATTATGGGCCAAAATAATGGATGAAGCATTCACCTTTATCGCCGATCGGACAATTTCACGAGGATGAACTTCAACTTTATTGATTGTGCCTTTAAACATTTCCTCATGACAGATGACTCTATTTTGATTATTGAGAAACAACACAACAAATATTTCCCTATCACGCCCTGATAATAGGTTTTGCAAATACTCTTGAGTCACACTTGGACTACTCATAATATCTTCATGTACGAACTGGCTGGAAAAAAAACGCTTTGCCAATTCTGCAATAGCCTGTAATTGTGCATATTTGGCTAATCCCATCCCTTTATGAGCACAAAAAGTGTCATAGTCAGCAGAGAGTAAATGGTACAGAGACCCAAATTCTTTTAGTAGAAATTCAGCCATTCGTAAAACAGGCAATCCTCTGGTTCCGGTACGTAAAAAAATAGCCAGTAACTCAGCATCTGTCAGAGAAACCGAGCCATAAGCCAACAATTTTTCTCTGGGAGCTAAATTTGAATATATTTCTCCTGTATTTTCAGCGATATCAACTTCCATATATTCATCTCCCTGCCCTATTTCACCTGATACAAACAGTATTCCATGCCTTAAACATCAGGGCGAATATCATATTCAGGAGCTGCGTAGCCGCTCGCAAATTTATCCTTTTTTACAATCAAAGTTCAGACTCTGCTCAACTCTGTAATCTCTTGTGATAAAATCTTGACCCTTGCAACTTAATATTCGGACAATCATGATGGCAGGACTTTCCGGCAAACAGATTGTGCTCGGTATCAGCGGAGGAATAGCCGCTTACAAAACGCCCGAGCTAGTACGCCGCCTGCGTGATCGCGGCGCTCAAGTACGTGTAGTGATGACACCAGCAGCAGAAGCGTTTATTACACCAATGACGTTGCAGGCGGTTTCTGGTTATCCCGTTTCCGATGACTTGTTAGATCCGGCAGCAGAAGCTGCTATGGGGCATATTGAACTTGGTAAATGGGCTGATCTGATTATTCTCGCCCCTGCTACCGCTGATTTACTGGCGCGCCTGGTAGTCGGTATGGCAAATGATCTCGTAACAACGGTCTGTTTGGCCTCCCCAGCCCCAATTGCCGCCGTACCCGCAATGAATCAACAAATGTTTCTAGCTCAGGTAACACAACATAATCTCAAGCGCCTTGAAGAACGGGGCGTTCTCCTGTGGGGACCGGATAACGGCAGCCAAGCTTGTGGTGACGTTGGTCCCGGCAGGATGCTAAATCCTACGGAGATTGTCGAACTCGCTGAACAACATTTTCAAGCAAGCCAAGATTTAGCTCACCTAAAACTTGCTATTACCGCCGGACCAACCCGTGAAGCGCTGGATCCCGTCCGCTTTATCAGTAATCACAGCTCCGGCAAAATGGGGTTTGCTATCGCCCAAGCTGCGGCAACACGTGGTGCAGAAGTCACCCTGATCACTGGCCCCGTTAATTTACCGACACCCCCGGGAGTCAAACGAATCGACGTCACCAGCGCTCTGGAAATGAACGAACAAGTACAGGCAATAGCGGGTTCACAGAATATCTTCATTGGTTGTGCTGCGGTTGCAGACTATCGCGCTAAACAGATTGCCTCAGAAAAAATTAAAAAACAGGGTGATGAGATCACTTTTACCCTGATCAAAAACCCGGATATTGTTGCCAATGTAGCAGCAATACAAGAAAACCGCCCTTTTGTGGTTGGATTTGCGGCTGAAACCCAGAATGTGGAAGAATACGCACGAAAAAAACTGAACCAAAAACATTTGGATCTGATTTGTGCAAATGATGTATCCCTTACCGGCCACGGCTTTAACAGTGATACTAATGCATTACATTTGTTCTGGCATGAGGGAGAAATCCGCTTACCTCATAGTAATAAGTTATTACTTAGCCACCATTTATTAGACGAGATAGTCAGACGCTATGATGAAAAAAATCGACGTTAAAATTCTTGACCCACGTATCGGGAAGGAATTTCCTTTGCCAACTTACGCCACGCCAGGCTCCGCAGGTTTAGATTTACGCGCTTGCCTTGACAACGCGATAGAACTAGCTCCAGGCCAAACAGAACTGCTTCCAACCGGGCTTGCTATTCATATTGGTGATGAACAACTGGCAGCCGTTATTCTGCCCCGTTCAGGCCTTGGACATAAACATGGTGTCGTTCTGGGTAATCTGGTGGGTTTGATCGATTCTGATTACCAAGGTCAGCTAATGGTTTCCGTCTGGAATCGTGGTGATAAAGCTTTCACTATCCAACCAGGCGAACGTATCGCTCAGATGGTTTTTGTACCCGTCGTTCAGGCTCAATTTAATCTGGTAGAAGATTTTGAAGCCAGCGAAAGAGGCGGCGGTGGTTTTGGTCATTCCGGTCGCCAATAAATCTCTGTAAAACCTAATACCATTTAACCCATTATCATATTCTTTGCTCAAAATGCCATTGAGCAAAGAATTACTGATTTATTTGTTTTGCTGTTCTTAACAAAGGTCTTGTCTGACATGGCAGAAAACGAAAATACAAAGAAAAGAAACAGACGCGAGGAGATCTTGCAGGCGCTGGCGCATATGTTGCAATCCAGTGATGGTAGCCATCGCATCACTACTGCTAAACTGGCCGCCAACGTAGGCGTTTCCGAAGCTGCCCTATACCGGCATTTTCCTAGTAAAACCCGGATGTTTGACAGCCTGATAGAGTTCATTGAAGATTCATTAATTTCACGGATTAACCTGATTCTGCAAGATGAAAAAGATACCATAACTCGTATTCGCCTGATATTGATCCTGATTTTGGGTTTTTCAGAAAAAAACCCAGGTCTGACCCGCATCATGACAGGTCATGCCCTGATGTTTGAACAAAACCGGCTGCAAGGGCGCATAAATCAATTATTTGAACGAATTGAAGTACAGATCCGTCAAGTTTTAAAAGAGAAAAAATTACGTGATGGACAAGGTTTCAGTTATGATGAGTCGTTATTAGCTTCTCAGTTACTCGCATTTTGTGAAGGGATGCTTTCACGTTTTGTACGCTCTGAGTTCCACTATCGTCCAACCCAGGAATTTGAAGCACGCTGGCCATTATTACTGGCTCAGCTACAATAAGTTATTCTACTACTCACCCCGCCCGTTATTGGGCGAGGGCTTTTTTTGAAGCTTATCTATCAGATACCGTACTGCACACGATAGGCTTTTACTGCATCCAGATGAGCTTTCATCTCTGGCTGACCACTCAAATAATTAATCAAATCATTCAAGGTAATAATAGAAGACACTTTGCAACCATAATCCCTTTCAACTTCCTGAATTGCCGAGATTTCACCGTTCCCACGTTCCTGACGATCAAGACAAATCATCACTCCGGCAAGCGTCGCACTATGTTGCTTGATAATCTCCATCGATTCACGGATAGCTGTACCTGCGGTAATAACATCATCAACCAGAACAACATTGCCTTTAAGTGGGCTACCAACCAAAGTACCGCCTTCGCCATGATCTTTAGCTTCCTTACGGTTAAAACAATATGGCATATCAATATTATGATGATCTGCCAGTGCCACCGCCGTTGTCGTTGCAATTGGAATACCCTTGTAAGCAGGTCCGAATAACAAATCGCACTGAATACCGCTATCCAACAATGCTGCTGCATAAAAACGCCCGATTAACGCCAAATCACGCCCAGTATTAAACAGCCCGGCATTAAAAAAATACGGGCTTTTACGTCCTGATTTCAGGGTAAATTCCCCAAATTTCAGTACCTGTTTTTTTAGCGCAAGCTCGATAAATTCGCGCTGATAGGCTTTCATTGGTGTCTCTCCTCTTTTTGAGTCATAGTTATCGCCATACAACAGGCATAAAAAAGGCGACTATCACGTCGCCTGATCAATTTATTATTTTAATGCATTTCTCTGCGCGTCAAAAATATCCTCTAATCCTCCCTTGGCAAGGGCCAATAAGGATAACAACTCATCATGACTAAATGGTTCGCCTTCCGCAGTGCCTTGCACTTCAATCATCCGGCCATCTTCCATCATCACGACGTTCATATCAGTTTCAGCGGCGGAATCTTCCACATATTCCAGATCACAACGACCTTCACCATCCACAATGCCAACAGAGACCGCGGCAACCATTGATTTCAGAGGACTCTCTTTCAGCTTGCCTGCTTCAACCATTTTATTCAACGCATCAGCTAGCGCGACACAAGCACCAGTAATAGAAGCTGTACGGGTACCGCCATCAGCCTGAATAACATCACAATCCAGTGTAATGGTGTATTCACCCAGTTTTTTCAGATCAACAGCGGCGCGTAGCGAACGGGCAATTAAACGCTGGATTTCCATCGTACGGCCGCCCTGTTTGCCTTTAGCTGCTTCACGGGCATTTCGGGTATGAGTAGAACGCGGTAACATGCCATATTCAGCCGTCACCCAGCCCTGCCCCTGACCTTTCAAGAAACGAGGAACTCCTTCTTCAACGGAGGCATTACATAACACTTTAGTATCCCCAAACTCTACTAGAACCGAACCTTCCGCGTGCTTAGTATAATGACGGGTTATAGTGATAGGACGCACTTGTTCTGCCGCTCTTCCTGTTGGGCGCATAGTGTTATCTCCGTTGTTAAATCATTATTGGGGGCGCATTATACGGCCTAACAGGGCTAATTCCTATCCTGCATCTACAACGAGCGTTATAATCTCTTAATCTTTTGTTTAAATTGGGAACGAATCATGATCCGTAGTATGACTGCTTTTGCACGGCGAGATATCAAAAGTGAATGGGGAAATGCGGCTTGGGAACTGCGCTCCGTTAATCAACGTTATTTAGAAACTTATATCCGCCTACCAGAACAATTCAGAAGCTTGGAACCGGTGATCCGTGAACGAATTCGTTCCCGTCTGACTCGCGGAAAAGTTGAGTGTAACTTACGTTTTGAACTGGACTCACGCTCTCAAGGCGAACTTATCCTGAATGAAACTTTAGCAAAACAGCTAGTCAATGCGGCGAACTGGGTCAAACAACAGAGCAACGAAGGTGAAATCGATCCTGTTGATATTCTGCGTTGGCCTGGCGTTATGGCAGCAGAAGAGCAAGACTTAGATGCTATCAGCACTCAATTGTTGCAAGAACTGGATACAGCACTGGATGCCTTTATTCAAAGCCGTGAAGCCGAAGGCAATGCACTCAAAATTATGATTGAACAACGTTTGGACGTGGTGACCGAAGAAGTCAGTAAAGTTCGCCAACAAATGCCTGAAATCATGCAATGGCAGCGGGAACGCCTGCAAACCAAATTAGAAGAAGCACAAGTACAGCTCGAAAATAACCGTCTTGAGCAAGAGTTAGTTTTACTGGCCCAACGTCTTGATGTGGCAGAAGAGTTGGATCGCCTCGATGCCCACGTCAAAGAAACCCGTAATATTCTAAAGAAAAAAGAAGCGGTCGGCCGCCGCCTGGATTTTATGATGCAGGAATTCAACCGCGAATCTAATACACTTGCCTCCAAATCTATCAACACCGATATCACTAACTCCGCCATTGAATTGAAGGTGCTAATCGAGCAGATGAGGGAGCAGATTCAGAATATTGAGTGATATTTCAGACGATCTCACATTGTCTCACCATTAGTAGAACCCTCTCAAACAGCCCGTAAAATCGGGCTGTTCTTTTATCATAATGTCTCATCACGTATCACTAAAGCGCATGTTTTCTAACATAGGAACATGTCTACCCTGATGGGAGTGTAGTTCAAGCAAAACCATATCCAATACTTTAACGAGGTATGGCTATCTTCTCATGCAGCACGATACTTTGAGCAACGAGATCAACAAGCATTGCAGTTTGTAAAAACACTTCTTCTACCAACTCCGTAATAATAAAAATTGCAGTGACTCCTAAAAAGTAATCACTGCAATTTTTACATATTAACCGACGGGTTAATACTGGAATAATATAAAGGACTCTTTAACGAAACTATGGATAAATAACCGCAATAATGGCTTGAATGCTTTTTAAATTCAGCAAAATACTTATGGCATTTTTGGTACGATTAAGTCCCACATATGCCAAATACTGATTTCACCGGGATCACCGCCATTTAAATATTTCCATTGCCGTTTATGTGTGCTCACAGCTGTTATTGGCGTAAATATATTAGACGTCTTTAAATACTTTCCATTAGACTCATTACTTTGAAGTTCTTTTTCTTTAGCTAATTGTGTTTCAAGTGATGATATTTCGCGAAACTTCGGCTTTTGGTAAGCCAACATAATTCCGGCCTGCATAGTCCATCCGTAGTCACCACCAACAAAACGCGACATCCCCTCAGTTGTATACAGATACATTGGTTTTGCCATACATACAACCTTACTCTCGATATAAATTCCAACGAGCCTACGGGTTATCGAAAGAGGATTATTGGAAAGACGTATAATGAGATCTGGCTGCTTATTAAGAAGCTTTCCATTGTAATTAGGAACATTTTCTCCCCGACAAACGGTTTCGAAAGTATCACCAGAGAAACCAGGAACTATCGGTATTTCCATTTCTAACATCTGCAATAGCAGATTACAAATGGCATCAGTATAAACATCCTCTTCAGGAGCTCCCGGACTTATACTGACAAGATGCTTTGCAGGGTTTGCATTAATTTCCGCCCAAACATACTTTATAGCTTGTGCAACTACACGAATAATATTCGGTGGGACTTGCACGGGAAAACCATTTTGTGTAGTCACGTATGGTAAAGGATTTCCGACGAGCCCTGTCATTTGTATCCCCTATTCAACACTGGATGACCACGTTTAATCAAATCAAGAGCTAATGTTCTTGCTGATGTACTTGACCAATATCGCCGTTGATTGAGAATTCCTAAATATAACGAGTCTTTAAACGGAATTTCAACTAATGAAGCATCCAAGAAATCTCCCATTCCTATTGTAGTCATTAGGTGTTCAGAACTTGGGATTTCACTCTTTTCTTGTTCGCCAAGTCGTATAAAAACCCATGGAGAAAAAACACCAACGTCCAATATTTCAATACATAATGGTGTATCGCTCATATCAAATGGCAGCAGTGTCGTTTGTAAAATCTGCTTGAATCGCTCAATAATCTTTTTATCCACAGCTTTTACGGCATTAGTGCGAATAGCTTTATATGGCAGGCCTAAAGAAAGCCTATCGTTAATAAGGTTAACATCTCCAACTCTTAGGTGATATAGTTTTCGAATAAAAGTTTCTACTAAATTCTCAACATCATCACTGCTTGTAAGGAACGCTTCCTTAATTAAAACTAATTGATTTTTAAGTTCTTCACTCAATTCATTCAACGGGCAAAATGGAAACATTTCTGCCTCAACCTTCTGTAGAGTGCTTCTCTCACAACCCATTTTACTACTCGTCATTAATGTGAAATACAAAAACAATCGACTATTAAACAAAGTAGATAAATATACTGCTAGTAATTCTGGCTCAGGTGATTTCTTACAACTATATCCGATATAAGAACGATTATAAGCTACATTTTGAAATGTAAGGATTGCCATTGGGCAATTATCTTTAGAACTAGGCGACTCTCTCAATAATACTAAAGGAGCATCATAGTTTTCTTGCTCGCGCAATCTATGAACACGTTGAAATTGAAAATCTGAAAAAGTATCAACTGGGGCGATATACCAATTGGCATCCTGCGGCTTCGGCATATTTTTCATACCATAAAGAAAAGCAGAATCAACTCCGGGGACGTCAACTTGTTTGGTTTGATAACCATGAGTAGCAGGTATATTTAGATCTTTTAGATAATCTGCAATACTTTTTGGATATAGATTTTCAATTCGTTCTATTAACTCAATATCTAAAGCATTTCCCTTAGCCAAGGTCTTAAATAAATGACTAGTCTTCTCAATCATCGCCACATCTGATGTCCATGCATCTTTGCTGTCAACACGAATACGGCCAACTCGATTCAGTGCAGGATCTTCAACAGGTGTGACAGCATGAAATTGGCTCCCTTTATGTGCGCGTTTATTACGAGCAACCAGCAAACAGAAATGTGCCGACATATTCGGCCATACAAAAGTATTACGCAGTTCCATTCCATTCAGGATATAGTTCACTTCTATCCCTTGAAAAAGGCTAACACGAGCCGCATGACCAATTGAAGAAATTTTCGTAAGGAGACGGCCATGAAGTGCGAATGCAAGAATTCCATTAGGTTTTGCTAACCGAGTAGATGCCCAAACAAATGGAAGATCAGGTACACCATCAGGGTTGGGCACCGCTTCCAGTCCACGTTCAGTCATATGCGTAGCAACTATCGAATTAAGAACATCACGACGTATTGAATTTTTAGTTGCAGTCCAAGGTGGATTTCCTATAACTAAATCAAATTTTCCCTCATAAGATTCAAGTGATTCTGGTGAAAGGCTACCAAGATTTAATTCAGGATGATATTTGTCCCATTTTTCGGCGGCTATAAGAACCGCATCCTGTAAAGGAGTAAAAACTAAATCTTTTAATTTTTCGGCTTCAGGATCAAGTTCTAATGCAGTTAAATATATCGCTAATGCTGTTAGTTGTCTTGCAGCAGGGTTAATATCAAAACCAACTAATTGATTATTGAGAATATTGCGAATAACACGCGTATTAGGTTGTACCCCCGTAGCTTGCCAATTCTCCTTAACTAAGCGTCTAAACGCTGATAAAAGGAAAACTCCCCCCCCGGAAGCTGGATCAAGAACGCGCGACTTATACGCATCAGTTCCAAGCGACTTAAAAGCATGATTTATTAAGTTTTCAGCAATGTAGTGTGGTGTATAATAGACACTATCTCTCTTTGCGGCACGTTTATCGAAACGGTGAGAAAATACCTCATATACTTGACTTAATAACCCCACGGGCAAATAAGAAAAATGTAAGTCCCCCCAAGAAAACTGAGTTTGATAAACTCCCTTACCAAGTGGCCGATCCCCATGCATAATGGCGGTCAGATCATTAAGAACCGCAGTACGAGAGTCTAAACACTGGAAATACTCGATAGAGCCTTTATCTGGGAGTTCTAAAAGATCACCATTGAAAGTTTTGTCTAACCAACGACAAGCCGCAAATGCAGATTTTGCTGTACTGAAACAGTCCTGAATCTTATCTACATCTGGTAATGGACTAACTTCAGGAATAATTCCTCGATCCCCTAGGAACCGCATAAATAGCGCCCGACCAACAAGAGCCAAAACCTCGCTTGGGTCTATGCCTTTGGCGTGAACAAGATGGTCTGTAACTGAGTTGAGCAATTCGAGCATGAGTTCATGTGCGCCGAAGTTAACTCCACTTTTAGAGTTAACTAGAACATCACCTGTCATCAATCGAGCAAGGATACCAGGTTCTAGCTGGTTAACCTCAAATAACGGCGGCTGATCATTGCGTATGTTAGACAAAGCATAGACTTGAACAATACCGGGTCTAACAACAGCTGCATAAGGAGCGTCAGCCCGAAGGCCCAGAAAACGTATAGAATCTTGCAATTCTCTTTCAGACACGCTGCTCGTCTTTTGATCATCAATGATATAAATGAATGGCTGCTCATCGTGCAAAACGACTGCGTTAGGCACAAATTTATGTTGCTCACCAGCGCGCACTAAGCCAATAAAATCCAAATGCTCTGGAGATAATAAAGTTGGTCTAAGCTCTAATACCTTATCCTCAGGTACACTCAAGGCAGCAGCAACATTTATTGCAGTGATTGATGCTCCCATAAATGTCTGACGCTCCGATTCAAATTTAACCTTGACAATGTATAGCTTTATCCTAAACCATTGGATTCTAGAACGACAGGTTTATTTAGTGAAAATCACGCTTAGGGTCAAAAGAACGCTACAGGGTCTCTCTTAAGCTCGTGAATGTAAACACTTAGAAAAGGCTCTACCTTACTTTGCCGTGTACTTATACGCGTACATAACAGAATACAAAAAACAATAAAATCAATATATACCCTATGGATTTCAAGATGCATCGCGACGGCAAGGGAGTGAATCCCCGGGAGCATAGCTAACGATGTGACCGAGGTGAGCGCATGCAGCCAACTAAAGAGGCAACTTGAAAGATAACGGGTATATAAACATCATATTCAACATTCAGATTCATCAGGCGATCTCTGATCGTCTCACCCAGATAAAGCCATTGTAAATAATGGCTTCAGACCGCTGACAAACCCTCCTCTATCAGCCACTTACATAATGCGTAAAACCATTGTTGTCTTGTGTCATCAAACGTATCAACTTTGGATGGATAAATAATTTCTCTTTACCAACAACTTTCTCTTGTAATACCCCAATGTCGACCAACTGTTTTAAATAGACCGAAGCAGTTTGACGTTTCGCAATATCACACTCAACCAAATTACTAATACGGCAGTAAGGTTGTTCAAATATCACCTGTACCAGCTCATGACTGTAAATTTTAGGCAGACTTTGCTTTATATACTCACTGGTATGTTCAATTAGTTCTCTTACCGCTACAATTTTATCCGTAGTCCATTTAGCCGTTTGCTCTACTGCGGTTAACATATAGATAATCCACTCTTCCCATTTGCCAACAGCGGTAACTTGGGAAAGTAGCCGATAATAATCACTCTTATGTTGTACAATGTAGCGACTTAAATAAAGAATTGGCAATGTCAAAAGCTGCTGTTCAATAAGATAAAGAATATTAATGATACGGCCGGTACGTCCATTGCCATCAGTAAATGGATGAATAGCCTCAAACTGGTAGTGAGCAATAGCCATCTTGATTAATGGGTCAATTCCATCTTCTGCATGAAGAAATTGCTCCCAATTGCTGAGTAAATCACGTATCTGAGATTCTCCTTCTGGCGGCGTATAAATAATCTCACCCGTTGCCTGATTACTCAGCGTTGTACCAGAAACTTTGCGAATATTCATATCAACAGCTTTTAGTCGACTACAAACTTCAATAACTGTATTCGTGCATAGTGGCCGCCGAGTTAATTGTATGAACCCTTCATAAAGTGCAGTACGGTAGCGTAGTGCTTCTTTCGTTGCAGGATCAGCCAGACTGTCTTCTTGTGCATATTGGAACAGTTTGTCTGAAGTAGTAACAATATTTTCGATTTCTGAGCTGTCTTTTGCTTCCAGCAGTGGCAACAAGTTAATGAGTAAGCCCTGATTAGGCAACAATTCACCAGCTTGCTTAAGCTCTGCCAGTGCAGCTCTGGCAGGTATACAGGCTTTTAATACTGCAATGGACTCCATCACCTTTATGGTTGGTGGCAATAAGGGAATAGCATTAAAAGGCGCATCGGGCTGCCATGTCATGTTTATATTTCCTATTTTTTTCGACACGTTGCGAGTATATGTTGACGACATCGACACGTAAAGGATTCATGTTGATAAAATCGAAAAATTTCGACATGTAAAGGCTTCATGTCGATAGAATCGACATACGGAAATCATAGCGAATAACACAGCATGAATGGAGCAACCAGTCTACAAGAACGAGTCGAACGACTGGTTGCTTAAGCCTGATTAAACTGCGCTGCTACTTTCTCGGCTGCCTTCTCCGTTAAACATAAAAAACAGCGCACCCGTCAGTAATATCAATCCACCAGATATCATTAAAAGAGATTGAATACTAATATAGTCAGCAATTGGGCCAAACAGCACCATACCTAATGGCAGAGAGCAAGACAAAGCGATCTGAACTAAACTAAATACCCTGCCCATCATCTCAGGTTCGACTCTTTCCTGAAAAACCGCTGTTATCGGTGCGTTAAAACAAGGTGTTACCACACCTAAAAAGACATTCAGTACTAAATAAAGTGGGAACCAATAGGCATTACCAAGAGCGATCATAAATATGCCAAAAAACGCGCAAGCTATCGCCGTTATACGCATTTTATTTTTATATTCACTCCAGAAAGAAATCAGTAATCCACCTAAAACCGCGCCAGCACTAAATGTCATTTCATTAATGGCTAAACGCCACGGCTCTTCCCCAAATGTCCTATTAACTAATAAAGGTGTCAAAAATGCAGCCGGACTAATCAAAAAGCAGACACAAATCAAAAAAATCAAAAGATTTCTGATTAATTTATTCTCTTGCAGATAACGGAAACCCGCTAAGATTGCCTGAAATTTATTATCCGGTATGGAATCAGAAGCAATTTTAGGAATAGGAATAAACGCAACAATGCTGATGCCGATAATAGCAGTCGTTACGTCTACTAAAAAAATATTTTCCATTGAAGTTTGAGAATATAAAAAGCCACTGATAGCAGGAGATGCCAACATCATCAGTGAAGTCAAAGAAGTATGAATACCATTGACCCGCAGCAATTTCTCTTTCGGCACAAGTTGCGGAATAATAGCATTAACAGCCGGCATCTGGATGCCCGTCCCGAACGAGCGGACAATCAGTGCGACAAATAACAACTCAATGCTCTTAAATCCGAACATAAAAGAGATTGCCAAACCAAGCGTTACTAATGCAATTAACGCATCAGAGGCAATACTGAGCAGCTTACGGCTATAAGTATCCGCCCAAACACCGGCAAATAAAGAGATCAACACCTGAGGAAGAAATGCACAGAGTACCGAAATAGCCAGCATTTCTCCCGATGAAGTACTCAGGGTGATATACCAAACGATAGAGAACTGGACAATGGAAGAACCTAGCAAAGAAATTGTTTGAGCTGATAAAAATAAAGCCGTTTTGCGTTTCCAACCTGGAAGTAATGCACTCATTTTAACTACGCCCCTTAAAACCTAAGAGGCGCAGAGTCTGAAAATAATTATTCAAACACAAACTCCTCTAGTTCTTTTATTGTTGGTGCACCAGCAGCACCAGAACGGTTGACGACAATAGCAGCAACACGATTGCCAAGTTCAACAGCATCTCTCAGCGACATTCCCTGAGATAATCCCGCAAGCATACCACTACTATGGGCATCACCAGCGCCAATGGTATCCACCACTTTCACTTTATAAGCAGCAACATATTCTGGCTCACGATAAGGCAGACATATCCACGTACCCTGTGAACCTAACCGGCAGATAATAGTGATTTTTCTTTCGCTGGAATAACGGCTAACTTGGGCGACAGGATCACCTTCTCCGCACAATATAGCAACTTCATCACGATTAAGTGTCAGAATGGTCCGGTCAGCAGGTAATGCATTAAGAAAAGCGGAATCTATTTCTGGTAACCGTGGGCCAAAATCCAGTAATAACGTTTGCCCGGATGGTGACGCCAGTAACCAATTACACAAAATCGCCGTCGATTTACTCGCCATAACATAACCACTAGAGTAGATATATCCCCTTTCCGGCAAAACAATAGAAGAGAGCATTGCCGTACTCCAGTCCACTTCACAACCACTCACGGAGACAAAACTTCTTTCACCGTCCGGTTCAACCATTGCCAAACACCAACCATTATCAAGAGATGAATGGGTCAATGTGACCTCAAGCCCAAGGTCTTGCATCTCTTTGGTGATCTGCTCCCCCCAGCATCCGTTACCAACCGGTATACCATTAATCACAGGGATTTGTAGGCGAACCAAAGCCCGAGCAACATTAAAACCAGAACCACCAATCTGCCGATCAATTTCTTTAGCTTCCTGATCTGCTCCACTACGGGGAAGCCTCGGTAAACTAAGAATAATATCTCCCGCCGCCGCACCAATTACAGTAATCGGTAGTAAACCCGCCATCAGGCTCTCCTCTTACCGGCCTAAATATCAGCCATAGTCATATCAAAATTGGAAAAGAAACAGATAAATCGCTTAGGAATGAAAACTTGCAGCAATGATTGCCGAATTTACATATATAAGAAACACTTATACTTTAACATTAATCGGGTTCAATAAAAGTTAACCTGTATCAATTATGTGATACCAACGTGATTGATCTCCAATTTATCGGTCATAGAGCAATAACAATCCCTGTGTGAAATAGTGACACATAACCATTATTATCAAGATATATGAAAATTCATGGAAAAAATTGATTAATTCATAAAATTTACCTCATGATGAGAGCCAAAATGAATGAAAAAGTAAAGCGTCCCAATAATTATAAGAAGTTATTTAATCGATGAAAGTATTAGCACTTTTCCGGCCGGCCGTATTTAAATACGAAATGCGTTCAAAAGTAACATTTTTATCTGATTACTGCCCAAACACACTTTTATGATCAACAACGGCAAATAAAATAGCTCTATACCCAATGGATTTCAAGATGCATCGCGACGGCAAGGGAGTGAATCCCCGGGAGCATAGCAAACTATGTGACCGGGGTGAGCGAGTGCAGCCAACAAAGAGGCAACTTGAAAGATAACGGGTATATTGGGATAAACAATGAATCGACCTTATTGTATTTTCATTGTTGTTCTATCGGTATAAGATAGATTTTTATAATCTCTATATTCTTGATACACAAATCAAACACATCATGACAAATAGAAACCTAACTAGTTGAACATAAATATAAATTTTATTTAGTTGGTTATTAGTCATTATTATTTATCTATTTATAATAATAAGTTTTATTGTTGTTCTATATAACTAGATTATTAATTAACAAATTATTTATCAACCCTACAAATTACTTTTATAGGAAATTCTATTTTGAAAACAGACATTATTATTCAATCTGCAAAACAACGACCTGATTTAAAGAGTGCTTCTGATGAAATTTTCCATAAAAACTGGCCTTTATTCATGCAGCATTCTTCAATAGAGGAGCAATGGGATGAATTATTTGAGCCAGATTTCAGCCGTTTTCAGCAATTTGCTATTTTGCAACAAGGGGAAAAGCAGCGATTAATTGGTGTTGCTAATTCAGTGCCTTTCCCTTGGGAAGCCGATTCATTAGAACAACTGCCAGATAATGGTTGGGATGAAGTTTTTCGCAGGGGTATGATTGCTCGAGGAAAAGCAGTAACAAAAATGTTGTCAGCACTGTCGGTAACGATATCTCCTGAATTTCGCGGCAAGAATTTACCGGCATTACTTATTGGTAGCTTAAAGCTGGCGGCTATTGATGCGGGGCTGGAAGGGCTAGTTGTTCCTGTCAGGCCGACGTTGAAACAAAATTACCCATTGCAGGATTTTGTACAATACTGTGGATGGAAGAATGACAACAATGAACCTTTTGATCCTTGGATTCGGACACACTGGCGCCTGGGAGCAAAGATTATTCGACCGGCTATGCACTCAATGTATATAAATGCCACGCTCGATAAATGGCAAGAATGGACAGGAATGAAATTTCCGCAAAGTGGGCAGTATATTATTCCTGGAGGTTTAGTACCGCTAGAAGTGGATATACAACAACAAATGGGTTATTACATTGAACCCAACCTATGGATGTTTCACAACTTGCATGCGTGATTTAGTATTATTGAGGCAATCGCTGTTGATTTAAGATGAAAATAAACTTTTCATCTTAATCACAGGGGGAATATGGGAACTCTTGATACTACATATTTCTGGCTCATTTAACTTATTAATCTCTCAGCATGGGTATAAATCGTCGCTTTTCCGGGTTTACAAAAACCAACCAAGGTTAAATGACATCGGTCAGCGATTTCTACCGCCAATGAAGTTGCTGCTGAAACAGCCAATAAAATCTCAACACCACAGATGGCTGACTTTTGTACCATCTCATAACTGGCACGGCTGGATACCAAAACAGCGCCTTGCTGCCAGCCTGTTTTTGCCTTCATGCCTAGCATCTTGTCCAGTGCAACGTGCCGACCTATATCCTCACATCCGCCCAATAATTTGCCTTCCGAATTGATCCAACTTGCTGCATGAGTGCAACCTGTCAATGCACCGATATCTTGGACACTAGTCAGTTGAGAGAGAGCATGATCAAGCTGGCTCAATGAAAAGGTTTGAGTGAAAGGCAACGGGGTGATCGGGCGAAAAATATCAGAAAGTTGTTCTGTTCCGCAGATGCCGCAACCTGTTCGTCCCGCCAGATTACGTCTGCGCTCTTTCAAACCCGCAAAACGGCGGCTAGAAAGTTCTATTTGCAACTCAATTCCACCGCTACAATGAGCGATAATATCAATACCACGAATCTCGTGTTGAGATTCAATGATGCCTTCGGAAAGTGAAAACCCAATAGCAAAATATTCGAGATCTTTGGGACTGGCCATCATCACAACATGCGAAATACCGTTATAAACTAAAGCAACAGGAACTTCTTCTGCAATCCAATCAGCTTTTAATATGTCAGGACAGTGTTTTTGTTGCACGTTCGTTCTTTTTGCGCCCTCAATCACACCAAATGGTAACAACTTCCCTAGTTTTACGTTATACATTAGATGAATTCCTAATAGTGTTACGGCACAATAATTGTACGGAAAAAAGAGTCTATACTATTTGTCAGGCAATAAATCTGATCCCGCTACGGAAAGTGGTTTTAATAAGAAAGAACACATTTGAAATTTTTCCCATGATGGAATGGGTATTGTTTAAAACAATGTGAGTGAGGAGATTTCCATGCAAGTCAGCAGAAGGCAGTTCTTTAAGATCTGCGCTGGCGGTATGGCAGGTACGACGGTAGCAGCATTGGGCTTTTCACCAACCGCAGCCCTTGCACAAACACGTAATTATAAATTGTTGCGTGCACGTGAAACCCGAAATACCTGTACATACTGTTCTGTCGGCTGTGGGCTGTTGATGTACAGCCTTGGCGATGGCGCAAAAAATGCGAAAGCAACTATTTTCCATATTGAAGGTGATCCTGATCACCCGGTAAACCGTGGTGCACTCTGTCCTAAAGGGGCTGGCTTGGTTGATTTTATTCATAGCGAAAGCCGCCTGAAATACCCAGAATATCGTGCAGCAGGTTCTGACAAATGGCAACGTATTACTTGGGATGAGGCATTTGATCGCATCGCTAAGTTAATGAAAGCAGACCGTGACGCCAATTTCATTAAAACCAATCAAGAGGGTGTGACAGTCAATCGTTGGCTGACGACCGGCATGCTGTGTGCATCTGCTTCCAGTAACGAAACAGGTTATCTGTCGCAAAAATTTAGTCGCGCTCTCGGCATGCTCGCCGTAGACAACCAAGCACGTGTCTGACACGGACCAACGGTAGCAAGTCTTGCTCCAACATTTGGTCGCGGTGCGATGACCAACCACTGGGTTGATATTAAGAACGCGAATCTGATCGTCGTTATGGGTGGTAACGCTGCCGAAGCGCATCCTGTGGGATTCCGTTGGGCAATGGAAGCCAAAATCCATAATAACGCTAAGTTAATTGTGATTGATCCGCGTTTTACCCGTACAGCATCTGTAGCGGATTTCTATACTCCAATCCGTTCTGGTACTGATATTGCTTTCTTGTCAGGTGTCATTTTATACCTACTGACCAACGATAAGATTAATCATGAATATGTTGAGGCGTATACCAACGCCAGTCTGATCGTGCGTGAAGATTACTCGTTCGATGATGGTCTGTTCAGTGGTTACGATGCAGAAAAACGTCAATACGACAAAACCAGTTGGAACTATGCACTGGATGAAAACGGCTTTGCTCAACGTGATATCTCACTTAAACATCCACGTTGTGTATGGAATTTATTAAAAGAGCATGTTAGTCGTTACACGCCCGATGTCGTCAGTAATATTTGCGGTACGCCAAAAGAGGATTTCCTGAAAGTCTGTGAATATATTGCAGAAACTTGTGTTAAGGATAAGACCGCTTCTTTCCTGTACGCACTGGGTTGGACTCAACACTCAGTGGGTGCACAGAACATCCGGACTATGGCAATAATCCAGCTACTGTTGGGCAATATGGGGATGGCAGGTGGCGGGGTTAATGCATTGCGTGGTCACTCGAATATTCAGGGATTAACTGATTTAGGGTTATTGTCGCAAAGCTTGCCGGGATATCTGACGCTCCCCTCAGAGAAGCAGGCTGATTTACAAACTTATCTCCAAGCAAATACGCCAAAACCAATGCGGCCGGGTCAAGTTAACTATTGGGGTAACTACCCAAAATTCTTTATCAGTCTGATGAAGAGTTTCTACGGAGATAATGCCCGTAAAGATAACGACTGGGGTTTTAACTGGCTGCCGAAGTGGGACAAAGGTTATGATGTTCTGCAATTTTTTGACATGATGTCGAAAGGTGAAGTGAATGGCTATATTTGTCAGGGCTTTAACCCGGTAGCTTCTTTCCCGAATAAAAATAAAGTCGTTGATGCACTGTCGAAACTGAAATTCCTGATCACTATCGATCCGCTTAATACTGAAACTTCAACTTTCTGGCAGAACCACGGTGAATTTAACGAAGTCGATTCATCCAAAATTCAGACCGAAGTTTTCCGCCTGCCGTGTTGCTGTTTTGCAGAGGAAAACGGTTCAATTGTTAACTCTGGTCGCTGGTTGCAGTGGCACTGGAAAGGGGCTGATGCGCCGGGAGAAGCCATCGGTGATGGCGAGATCCTTTCCGGAATCTTCAAACGTATGCGGGATATGTACCGCGCTGAAGGTGGTGCGTCACCAGAGCCAGTGCTGAACATGACTTGGGATTATTTCAACCCGCACAGCCCCACATCAGAAGAGGTGGCTCAAGAGAGTAATGGCCGGGCACTAGTTGATCTGATTGATATTGATGGCAACGTCATCGTGAAACAAGGTCAGCAATTAACCTCTTTTACGCAGCTACGTGATGATGGCACGACCGCCAGTGGTTGTTGGATCTTTACTGGAAGCTGGACGCCGGAAGGTAACCAAATGGCCCGTCGTGATAACGCTGATCCATCAGGATTGGGTAATACACTAGGTTGGGCATGGGCATGGCCGTTAAACCGTCGTATTTTGTACAATCGCGCATCGGCTGATCCGCAGGGTAAACCGTGGGACCCGAAACGTCAGTTACTGACGTGGGATGGTATTAAGTGGGGTGGTGTCGATACTGCTGACTACAGCGTGGCTGCGCCGGAAACGGATGTTGGTCCCTTTATCATGCAACCGGAAGGTATGGCGCGTCTGTTTGCTATTGATAAGATGGCTGAAGGACCATTCCCTGAACACTATGAACCTTTTGAAACACCATTGGGGACCAATCCGTTACATCCGAATGTGGTATCCAACCCGGCAGCCCGAGTGTTCAAAAGCGACTTTGAAGCAATGGGTAAGGCAGATAAATTCCCTTATGTAGGAACGACTTACCGCTTGACAGAGCATTTCCACTATTGGACAAAACATGCATTGTTGAACTCGATTATCCAACCTGAACAGTTTGTGGAAATCGGTGAAAAACTGGCGGAAAAGAAAGGCATCAAACACGGTGATACCGTCAAGGTTAGCTCTAATCGTGGTTACATCAAAGCGAAAGCGGTTGTCACCAAACGTATTCGTACCCTGAATGTACACGGTCGTGAAGTAGATACTATCGGTATTCCGATTCATTGGGGCTTTGAAGGGGCTGCGAAGAAAGGCTTTATTGCCAATACGTTGACACCATTTGTTGGTGATGCGAACACACAAACGCCTGAGTTCAAAGCGTTCCTGGTTAATATAGAAAAGGTGTAAGGGAGAAATCATGTCATTGCAAACTCAAGACATCATTCGTCGATCTGCCACAAATTCTTTTACTCCTGCACCACGGGTGCGGGATGACCAAGAGGGCGTTGCAAAACTGATTGATGTGACAACCTGTATCGGTTGTAAAGCTTGTCAGGTGGCCTGTTCTGAGTGGAACGATATCCGTGACGAGATCGGTTATAACGTTGGTGTTTATGATAACCCGGCGGATTTAACCGCTAAATCATGGACCGTGATGCGCTTCTCAGAAGTTGAAGAGAACGGCAAACTGGAATGGCTGATTCGTAAAGATGGCTGTATGCACTGTGCTGATCCGGGTTGCTTGAAAGCTTGTCCAGCCGAAGGGGCGATTATCCAGTATGCAAATGGGATTGTTGATTTTCAGTCAGAACACTGTATCGGCTGTGGCTACTGTATCGCGGGTTGTCCGTTCAATGTGCCGCGGATCAACAAAGAAGATAACCGGGTATATAAGTGCACTCTGTGTGTTGACCGCGTTAACGTTGGTCAAGAGCCTGCCTGCGTGAAAACCTGTCCGACCGGCGCAATCCATTTTGGCAGTAAAAAAGCCATGAAGGATTTGGCGGCTGAACGGGTGAGTGAGTTGAAAGGCCGCGGTTATGAGAATGCAGGTCTGTACGATCCTGATGGTGTTGGGGGTACCCATGTGATGTATGTACTGCACCATGCTAACAAGCCACAGCTATATCATGGCCTACCGGACAATCCCGCTATTAGCCCGACCGTCACCTTCTGGAAAGGTATCTGGAAACCGCTGGCCGCAGTGGGATTTGCTGCCACATTCGCTGCCAGCCTCTTCCATTATGTGGGAATTGGTCCGAACCGGGTAACGGAAGAAGACGAGGAAAATGCGCGTCGTGATACCGAGCTTTCACAGAAATCAGCCAATGGGAAGGAGCAGCGATGAAAGGCAGGAAAGATATTATTATCCGCCACTCACCGGTTGAGCGAGTAAACCACTGGGCGGTGGTGCTCTGTTTTCTATTTACCGCCATTAGTGGATTAGGATTCTTTTTCCCCTCTTTTAACTGGCTGATGAATATCTTCGGTACGCCGCAATTGTCACGGATTTTGCATCCATTTGTCGGTTCAGCGATGTTTATTTTATTTATCTTTATGTTTTTCAGGTATTTTAAACATAACTTTATCGACAAAGATGACATTATATGGCTAAAAAACATCCACAAGATTGTAAAAAATGAGGAAGCAGGTGATATTGGTCAGTATAACTTAGGTCAAAAAGGGATTTATTGGTCTATCAGTATTTTCCTGATATTACTCGCTGTCAGTGGTGTTATTATTTGGCGCCCCTATTTTGCTGATCTCTTCTCTATTCCGATAATTCGAATTGCGCTTCTAATTCATTCAATGTCAGCTATTGGTTTAATCTTGACGATTATGATTCACGCTTATGCGGCATTCTGGGTGAAAGGAACTCTTCGGGCAATGATTGAAGGTTGGGTAACCCGTGGATGGGCGAAGAAACATCACCCACGTTGGTATCGTGAAGTAATGAAACAGGAACAACAAGAAGAGAAACGTTAATGCGTTTCGAATATAATCATCAAAGCAGGATAATCATATCCTGCTTATTGTTGATTAAGTACGAATAATGCAAAAAATGATTAAATATTAGGTTTAATATTTTTATTTAATTTATTATTTTATCATCAATCTTTAAATTAAATTCACTTTCTATTTTAATCTATATATCTCTTTAATCTAAAAAAGCATCAAAAAAATTTGATGCTTTATTTTATATATCCACTCCTCAAAAACACAATATGATATAATCATCTTTGGGAATAATCTGTAGTTCCTACAATTTATTTTATCCGTAGTTTGATAAATGAATATGGTGAATATGATTGATCTATAACTTTAGTCTCTTGAACGATAAGTCCAGCTTGGTTAGCCAGATATTCGAATTCAGCAAAACTACGTTCTTTCCCTAAAAATAACATATCCATTAATATATCGAAAGATCTAGAAAATTCTGGCTCTTTCACCATATTTATCAATAATAGAGATGAATTTTTATCCATTGCTTTGCGGAAATTCTCCAAAATAAGTATTGAATCACTATCGGACCAATTATGGAGAATATTTTTTAAAATATACAAATCATAACCCGATGGAATTGAATCTAGAAAATTTCCATTGATAAAATCTATATTATCAGAAACTGGAAGTTCATTATATCTATCCAATACAGCGTAATGTTTTCCTTTTACCTTTTCACTTATTCTTGCTAAAAGCTTCCCTTCTCCCCCTCCAACATCTAATATTCTATTGTGCTGATTAAAATCATAAATACCAAGTAACTTCTCAACGATTAAATTTGAGAGTCTTGTCATTAAAGCATCAAAATTTGATTTGAGAAACTTGTTACCATCCAAATATTCAAAGAATGGCTTGCCATGTGCCATTTCAAATGCCGATTTGCCATCATCTTCAAATAGGGATTTTCCATACATTAACCAAGCGTTACTGTAATATGAGCAAATTTCAAGCTTTATCATGAATGACTCAAAACTTTCAGGATCGGCAAAAACATGACACTCATCAGAAAGCCTGAATTTATTATCGTTACTAACCAATACTCCCATTTCAACTAAGAAATCACATAATCGACTAAACCGAGCATAATTAACACCAGATTTACGGGAAAGCTCGCTTATATCGACATAAACTCCATCTTTAAAGTGAGTAGATAATCCGGTATCAACAAAAGCATGAATTGCAGCTGATCTTCTATTTGATGCAATCAGTTCAGTTAGCATTGAGCCATCCTTTATATCTGTATATTATGAAAAAATTAAGTATTTTATCCAAAATCCAAGAAATAGCATGATGATAGATTGGATATCGCAACAACCTATTTAAAACAAAATGTAATTATTAACTTTGTTACCTTTTCATGTAAAGATACAATTCACTTTGCTTCCGTATTGTTAAAAGCAAGCTACCAGATTATATTAAATTGGATAAAAAGAAATGACAAAGATCACAATTATCTCTTCTCAGAATTATTGATAATTAAATATAAAAAAATCACGTAGTATATATATTACTATTTACATTCATTTATAGAAGAAGTAATTATAAAACCTGAAAAACTATAAGGTATTTTTTAAACGTACTATTTCAGCAACAGGAAAAAAACGTCAATGAGTTCCTCTTCAAAGATCATCAATGAAAGGTAGTCATATCCTACCCATTGTTAATTAACAGCCTATCCCAATAGTCCTATTGGGATAGGCACTAAGTTTAATTCAATAATATAAGCTAGAAATATGGAATCAGATATTTTGATGCCATACTTGTTATACCTGTTTTCAGAGACACAATATCCATATAACTATTTTTTGTGAAGTTCCATAATTATCTGTAATTTATTTTACACCTAGCTCTATAATTGAATATTTTTCATTTATATCTTTGATATCTTTAACGACAAACCCTGCTTGGTGAGCCAAATCTTCTAATTCATTCAAATAACGCTCTTTTCCTAATAATAGTACATCCATTAATATATCCGTAGAGTCAATTATTTCTAATTTTAATTTTTTCACCGTGCCTATCAACAAAACAGTTGCATTATCATCCATAGCTTTTCGGCAATTCTCTAAAATTAGTATTGCGTTATTATCAGACCAATTATGGATAATATTCTTTAAAATATATAAATCATAACCAGATGGAATTGATTTAAAAAAATCTCCTTTTATAAATTCAATATCTTCTAAAACAGGAATTTCATTATATCTGTCCAATACAGCGTAATGTTTTCCTTTTATTTTTTCATTTATTCTTACCAAAAGCTTTCCTTCTCCTCCTCCAACATCTAATATTCTGTTATGTTGACTAAAATCATAAATATCAAGTATTTTCTCTATTATTTTGTCCGAGTTTTTTGACATAAAAGAATCAAAATTTGATCTGAACAATTCATGATTATCCAAATATTCAAAGAATGGTTTTCCATGCGCTATTTCAAATGCCGTTTCGTTATTATTCTCATATAAGGATTTTGAATACATTGACCAAGCGTTCCAGTATTCTGGGCTAACTTCGCACTTTATCATCAATGATTCCATACTTTCAGGATCGGCAAGTGCACTGCATTCCTCAGAAAGTGCAACTCCCTCATTGCGGCTAACCAATACCCCTATTTTGATTAAATATTCACATAACCGGCTAAAGCGAGAATGATCAAGACCATATTGACGGGAAAGTTCGCTGATATTTACGCAGGCTCCATCTTTAAAGTGAACAGACAAACCCATATCAACAAAAGCATAAATTGCGTTTGATTTTCTACATGATGTAATAAGATCGATTAGCATAGCGTTATCCTTTATACCCGTTATCTTTCAAGTTGCCTCTTTGTTGGCTGCACTCGCTCACCCCGGTCACATCGTTACCTATGCTCCCAGGGATTCACTCCCTTGCCGTCGCGATGCATCTTGAAATCCATTGGGTATATCTAATAAAGAAATGAAGTGTTTTATATAAAACTCGGGAAATACCATGACGATTAACTAGGTATTTCAACAACATATTTTCACCAAATTGTGATTATTATTTTTGTTATCTTTTTCCTATGAAATAATAAATATTTTATTCCCCTTACTTTCCAATCAATTAACTTGCTTTAATTATCCATTTTTAGAAACAAATTATTATACTATACTAAATTTGATAAAAATAAATGATGAAGATCACAATTAAATATTTTCAGAATAATTTAAAATCAAATAAGGAAATATAATTTAATTTTGATATTTTAGCTATTAAACTACCCTTGTTATCAACATTTAAATCCAAATTCTATTTCAATATCTTATTGATATAGAATAAAAATATGGCATTAAATATTTTAATGCCATACTTGTTATAGAGTTATCAGACATACAATATCCATATCATTATATTTGGTGAAGCTCCACTATTATCTATAATTTATTTTACACCTAGTTGGATAATTGAATATGATTCGTCGATATCTTTAACATCTTGAATGACCAGCCCTGCTTGGTTAGCCAAATATTCGAATTCCGTTAAGTTACGCTCTTTCCCTAAAGATGATACATCCATTAATATATCAAAATATTTAATTATTTTAGACTGTGGTTTTTTCATTAAGGTTATTAATAAAATAGTTGCATTATTACCCATTGCCTTTCGGCAATTTTCTAAAATGAGTATTGCGTCATTATCAGGCCAATCATGAATAACATTCTTTAGAATATATAAATCGTAACCTGCCGGAATTGATTTAAAAAAATCTCCATCTATAAAATCTATATTGTCGTAATCAGGAAGTGCATTATATCTGTCCAATACAGCGTAATGTTTTTCTTTTACCTTTTCACTCATTCTTATCAGAAGATTCCCTTCTCCTCCTCCAACATCTAATATTTTATCGTGTTGACTAAAATCATAAATATAAAATAATTTTTCAATCATTTTATCTGAATCTTTTGACATTAAGGAATCAAATTTTGACTTGAGCAATTTATTACTATCCAAATGCTCAAAGAATGGTTTTCCATTCGCTATTTCAAATGCCGATTTACCATTATTTTCAAGTAAGGATTTTGGGTACATTAACCAAGCATTCCAAAGATCTGAGTTAAATTCCCACTTTGCAATTAATGATTCCATACTCTCAGGATCGGCAAGCACACTACATTCCTCAGAAAGTGCAACTCTATCATTGCTGCTAACCAATACCCCGATTTCAATTAAGAAATCACATAATCGATTAAGTCGAGAATAATCAATACCATATTGGCTGGCAAGTTCGTTGATATCCATATAAGTGCCATTTTTAAAGTGAACAGACAAACCTGTATCCACAAAAGTATAGATGGCAATTGATTTTCTATATGATGTAATAAGTTCGGCTAGCATTAGTTATCCTTTATATCTTTATCTTATATACCCGTTATCTTTCAAGTTGCCTCTTTGTTGGCTGCACTCGTTCACCCCAGTCACATAGTTAGCTATGCTCCCGGGGATTCACTCCCTTGCCGTCGCGATGCATCTTGAAATCCATAGGGTATAAAAAGATGAATTGTTTTATCTAAAATTCAGAAAATACCTGATGATTTATTAGGTATTCTGATAACCAGAATGAAATCATTAACTTTACTATCTTTTCTTGGTAATATAATGAAGATATCATTCTCCTTATTTTCCAATTGGTTAACTTACTTTGGTTATGTATTTTTAGGGTTGAAATTGTTAATTATCAGACGATATTAAACATGATAAAAAGAAATGATGAAGATTACAATTAACTCTTTTAAGGGGTTTTAAAAATCAAATAAAATGATTTAATATTGTTATTTATGCTATTTAAATTATTTTTATTTACACTTTAATATTCATATATTTTACTGATATAAAAAAGTATGTCATCAAATATTTACACGACATACTTATTATATATATTTTCAGAGAAACAATATCCATATAATTATATTTAAATTATTTTACCCCTAGCTGGATAATTGAAGATAATTCATCGATATCTTTAACATCTTTAATAACCAATCCTGCCTGGTTAACCAAATGCTCTAATTCCGTCAAATAACGCTCTTTTCCTGAAAATATTACATCCATTAACATATCTAAATATATCAACACCTTAGATTGTGGTTTCTTCGTATAACTTATCAATAAAACAGTTGAACCATTATCCATTGCCTTACGGCAATTTTCTAAAATTAATATTGCATTTTTATCAGACCAATCGTGAATAATATTCTTTAAAATATATAAATTATAACCAGATGGAATTGATTTTAAAAAATCCCCATCGATAAAATCTATATTTTCCAAAACAGGAATCTTATCATATCTATCTAATACAGCGTAATGTTTTCCTTTTATCTTTTCGCCCATTTTAACCAAAAGATTTCCTTCTCCTCCTCCAACATCTAATATTCTGTCGTACTGGCTAAAATCATAAATATCAAGTATCTTTTCAATGATGTTATCTGAGATTTTTGACATTGAAGAATCAAAATTTACTTTGAGTAATTTATTACTAGCTAAATATTCAAAGAATGATTTTCCATGCGTTATTTCAAATGCCGGTTTTCCATCATTTTCAAGTAAAGATCTTGGATACATTGACCAAGCGTTCCAGCAATCTGGACTCAGTTCCCATTTTACAATTAATGACTCCATACTTTCAGGATCGGCAAGTGCACTGCATTCATCAGAAAGGGTGACTTTATGACCGTGGTTAACCAATACCCCAATTTCAATTAAGAAATCACATAATCGATCAAGTCGCGAATAATCAATACCACATTGACGGGAAAGTTCGTCTATATCTACATAAGCTCCATTTCTAAAGTGAATAGATAAGCCGGTATCAACAAAAGCGTAGATTGCGGCTGATTTTCTATATGATGTAATAAGTTCGGCTAGCATTGAGTTATCCTTTATGTCTTTATCTTATAAATAGAGTAAGTGTTTTATCTAAAGTACATTAAATACCATAATGAATAATTGGATATTTCGATAACTAATATGTGATTATTAGCTTTGTTACCTTTTCATAGTGAGATAATAAAAATTCCACTCTCCTTATTTTCCCATTGTTCAACTTACTTTAATAACGCATTTTTAAACAGAATTGTTAACTATCAGACTATATTAAATTCGACAAAAATAAATGACAAAGATCACAATTAACTCTTCTCAGAAATTTCCAAGATAAAATAGAATCGTTTAATATAGTTATCAATGGCAGATTCGACTAATAAGTGCAATTTTTCAGAAGGGCGGTCAGTTGCTATAGTAGGCATCTTTCTCGCCAAAGGAAAATGCACTATGGCCTATACACAACTGACCGAAACAGAAAGATACCAGAT